>DASXUT010000084.1 GCA_036504675.1 Bacillota bacterium
GGCCTCAGTTGACCGCCTGATAGAAGGCGGTCAGCCCCTTGGCGATGGCCTGAGCCAGCGAACGCTGGAAATTCGGGTCTTTGAGCCGCTTCTCGTCGGTGGGGTTGGACAGGTAGAGCCCCTCGACCAGGACCGAGGGAGCCTTGGTCTCGCGGATGACGACGAAGGGCTCCGTCCTGACCCCGCGGTCGATCGTCCCGAGCGAGGTGACGACCGCGGCGTGAACCTTGTCGGCGAGATAGCGGTTGAGTGGGTTGGTGTCGGTGTAGTAGGTCTCGGTACCGGACAAAAGGGCGTAAGGATTAGCGTTGTTGTGGACGGAGACGAAGAGGTCGGCGCCGGCGGCGTTGGCCATGGCCGGGCGGTCATACAGACCGACGTCGACGTCGGCCGTCCGGAGGATCATCACCCTGGCCCCGGCGGCCTCCAAGGAGTCGCGGAGATAGAGGGAGATGGCCAGGTCGATGTCCTTCTCCAGGGTCCCTTTGGGTCCGCGGGCGCCGGGGTCGGGGCCGCCGTGGCCTGGGTCGACCACGACCAGTTTGCCGGCGATGCTCGCCGGGGTGAGGGTGAAGACCAACTGCTTCCCGTCGGCGCCGGGGGTCACTTGGTAATCGAGCATCGACGGACTCTCGATGGTCAGGTCCACGCTTGGCGGGCTGGCCGACGACTGGGACCAACTGATCGTCCTGACGAGACCGTCGTTCGGGGCCTGCCCGGCTCCGATGACCCCGGCCGCGGCGAACGGCAGCTCGATCACCAGGCGGTTGGGGTAGGCCAGGCGGCTCACGTTCCAGCTGACCCCCTGGCTGGCGTCGACCGTCAGGCGGGCCCCCGCGGCCGTCTTCTCGTAGCTCAGTCTATTGACGGTGGTAAGGAAATGACCCACCGCCTCGAGGTCGCGGGTCTCGATCCCCATCCCGGCCGGCTTCTTCAGGTCGGCGACCACCCGGACGACGTCGGGGTTGGACGCGAACTGAGCCACCCGGAGCTGGGAAATGGTATCGTCGCTGAACTGAAGGGCGGTCTGGGTGAGGGCCGCCGAAAGGGTCGCTCCCTGGACATCGATGATGGCCCGGTCCGGACCGGTCAGGACGGCGGTCTCGCACTTCACCGGCCCGGTGGTCCCGATGGCCACGACCTTCTCCTGCCCGCGCGTTTCCAGGCCGATCTTGGTGACCTTGTAGCCGAAGGTGACCTTGATGGCCGTCTTGGCCGCATCGGCCGCGACCTTGGTCACCGTGGCCTCGGGGAACTCGAGGATGACCCGGGTGACGTCGGGGTTCTGCGAGATCTGTCCGGCCCGCGCCCCGGTGAGGGCGGGGTCGTTGAACTCATACGTCGTCTTGGGCAGGCCAAGTTCGGCCCCGCTGATGTCGACAATCAAACGGTCGGGGTTGCTCGTCACGGCGGTGGTGAACCCGGAGGCGCCGCCCTTGACGTCGATGGTCACCGTGGCCTGGCCGGTGCCCTTATCATAGTGGAGGTCGCTGACCGTCCCGTCGCGCCGGATGATGACGCTGTTCGACTTGGCGTCCCAGTTGACCGAGGCGCCAAAGGCCTGTCCGATGAACCGCAGGGGGACGATGGTGTGGCCGCTGACCGCCGTCGCCGCCACCTCGAGGGACACGACGGCCTTATTGACGGTGGCCTTCTTCTCCCCGAGTCTGAGCGAGATGGTCGTCCCGTTGAGGGCGGCGGTGACGGTTTTGGTCTTGGCTTCGTAAGCGACGGTCGCCCCGAGGTATTCGGAGATGACCCGGAGAGGCACGAGGACTCGCCCGCTCTGCACGGATGGGGCCGTATCGCTGGGGATGACGGTGCCGTTGATGACGATCTTGATCTTCGGGGCCGCGGCGGCGATAGCGGAGGACGAAGACAGGATCACGGCGACCATCAGCGCCGACAGGGCGGCGGCGATGACCCGCCGCAAGCGATGGCGAAGTCGACTGCGATTGGAGAGGGACATCATCGGGCTCATGGGGCCTCCTTGAGTTGGCCTGGAAAAAGCTCCGTTGGCGTCATTTCTACTAAATTCGACCTTCTCCTGCCCTTTTCGAGGGTCGAAGCAGCCGGTAATTGATGGGCCGGGGCTTGATGGGCCGAGATCCGCGCGGGCATGAAGAGGGCGGGCCGGTGCTCGCCCGGTCCGCCCTGGACTGGCCTCCGACCGCGCTGTTCGCGGCGGTCAGGACACGGCGCCCGCCGGCCGGGGCACTTGGCCGGCCGAACGCTCGCGACTCCTGACATAGAAGGTCCAACCGAGGAATCCACCGGTGAGGTTCTGAAGCTTGGAGAAGCCGCTGTTCTTCAGGATGCGGGTGGCGAAGTAGCTGCGCTGCCCGCTCAGACAGTAGATAACCGTGGGCCTGGCCGGGTCGAGCTCGTTCAGGCGGCGGCGCAACTCCGGCAAGGGGATGGTAACAGCCCCTTCTATGATGCCACCCGCCCACTCCGCGGGGTCGCGGACATCCACCAACTGAAGGTCGGCGCCACCGAGCCACCCGGCCAACTCGGCCGGCGTACACCCATCGATCTCGCCCCGCTGGAGATTGGCCTGGGTCATCCCGGCCATGATCACCGGGTCGCGGGCGGCCCCGAAGGGCGGGGCGTAGGCAAGGTCGAGGTCCTCGAGGTCGGTGACGCCCATCCGGCCGGCGATGGCCGTGGCCAGGACATCGATGCGCTTGTCGACCCCGCGACCGCCGACGATTTGCGCGCCGACCAGACGACCCGCCCGTCGCTCGGCGAGGAGCTTGATGAACATCCCCTGGGAGCCCGGATAGTAACCGGCGTGGTCCCCGTGGTAGTTGTAGGCCACCCGACAGTCGATGCCGGCCGCCCGGCACTCGCCCTCGCCAAGGCCGGTCTTGGCGGCGACAACGCCGCCCACCCGGACGATGGCCGTGCCGTAGGCCCCTTTGAAGGTCATCGACCGTCCGGCGGCGTTGGCTCCGGCCACCCGCCCCTGCTTTTGGGCCGGGCCGGCCAGGGGCATCCAGGCGGGTCTTCCGGTGACCCGGTTGACCGTCTCAACGGCGTCCCCGGCGGCGTAAATCCCGGGGATGCTCGTCTCCATTCGGTCGTTCACGGCGATGGCTCCGGTCGGGCCGAGGGCGATCCCGGACCGGGCCGCCAGGTCGACATCGGGGACGGCCCCGATGGACAGGAGGAAGATGTCCCCCTCGACCCGCGTTCCATCCTCGAGCTCGGCGGCCACGGCCTTACCCCCGCGCTGGATGAACCCGCGGAGACCGCGACCGAGGGCCACCTCGACCCCGAGGGACCGCAGGGCGTCCTCGATGGGCACGGTCATCTCCGGGTCGAGCGGCGGCAGGACCTGATCGGCCTGGTCCGCCAGGGCCACCTCGACGCCCTGCCGGCGGAGGTTCTCAACGACCTCGAGGCCGATGAACCCGGCGCCGATGACCACGGCCCGCTTGGCGTGACCCGAACGCAGCCGGCGCCTGAGCTGCTCGGCCTCGGGGACGGTCCGCAAGACCTGGACGTTGCGGCTCTTGGCGCCGGCGAAGGTCGGGACCACCGGCCGCGACCCGGTGGCGATGACCAGGCTGTCGTAGCCGACTTCATCGACCTCACCGGTCTTCAGGTCTTTGGCCCGGACGAGCCGCCTGGCCGGGATGATCTCGGTGACTTCCGTGTTCACCCGGACGTCGAGGTTGAACCGGTCCCTGAGGGACCCGGGCGTGTGCAGGAGGAGCGAGCCGCGGTCGGCGATCTCACCGCCGACGAAATAGGGCAGCCCGCAGTTGGCGAAGGAAACGTGCTCCCCCTGTTCAAAGACGACGATCCGGGCCTGTTCGTCCTCGCGCCGGGCCTTGGCCGCGGCGCTGGCCCCGGCGGCCACGCCGCCGACGACGACGATGGTCCGGGCGCTCGGCGCCACTACAGACCCACCCCCAAGAGCTTAGCCGCGTTGCCGCCGAAGACCGCCCGCAGATCCTCTTCCTTCATCCCGATCCACCGGCACGCGCGGACCTGCTCCTCCAGGTAACGGGAGGAGAAACCGCGCGGGAACCAGCTGGAGTCGGTGCCGAAGATGATCCGGCCGGAGCCGATGGTCTCGTAGGTCTTCCGGAAGAGGCCTTCCAGGTCGAGCGGGTAGGGCATCCAGCGGACCCACTGATTTGAGCCGGACGTGTCGGCATAGACGCTCGGACAGCTCCAGCAGAGCTGGAGCAGCTCCCCAAAATAACCGCAGCCGAAATGGGCGATGACGATGGGCAGGGCAGGGTGGCGGTGGGCCACCGGGTAGATGCGGAGCGGGTTGATCAGCGGGTGGTCGACGATCCCGCCGCCCGTGCCCAGCCAGCCGAAGTGGATGAGGAGCGGCAGTTGCCGGTCCTCCATGTAGGTCCAGAGCGGCTCGAGCTCCGGCCGGTCGAAGGAATCGATGGTCAGGGTCGGGGCGATGATCTTATAGCCCTTGCAGCCCAGCTCCTCGACCGCCCGCTTCAACTGGTCCGGGGCGTCCGGGCCGGCCAGGTCGTGATGGGCGAAGGGAATCAGCTTGTCTCGGTAAGGTTCGACGAGCCGGACCAGGTTTTCGTTCCCGCCCCCGGTGACCAGGACGACTTTTTCGAGGCCGCTCTTCTCGACTTCCGCCGCCCAGCGCTTGGCGATCAGTTCCTCGCTGACCCCGGAGGTGTCTTCCGGCTCGGGGAACCCCCACTCGAGGCGCCACTGGCGGCGGCGCTCGAGGGAATACTCCTGATTCAGGTCGGGCTTCTTCGCATGCTCGGCCGCGGTGGAGGCCGTGGCCTCCCTCGGCCGGCGCCAGATCGGCAGGTGGACGTGGAAGTCGATGACCTTGAGTCCTTCGTACGGCATTCCCAGGTGCCTCCTTCTGCCTTTCGACACAGTTATCCATGATTCAACGGGGCGGGGAAAATTCCTTTCGGGAAACGAAATAGCCAGGATGGCTCTAACGAAGGCAGGGCAAGGCTCGGAGGACTACCGAACACCAAAAAAAGGGCCGGCCATCTTGCGATGGTCGACCCTTTTGGTGGTGGAGGCGCGGAGAGTTGCACTCCGGTCCGAAGGTGAAGCGGCAACAGTATCTACGAGCGTATCCGGCGGTTCAGTTTCGCCGCCACGGACGCCCACCGGCGAGAGTCCGCGGCGACTAGCTCTCTTAGTTCCCTGTAGGGCCCCGAGCCCGGGTCTTACAAGTAGCCTGCTCTAATGGCGCCTCTGATCAACCACGCAGGCGAGGTCAATCAGGCGTAGCAGTCTTAGGCTGCTAGTGCGTAATCGTTGGCAGTTAAACGGTTCCCGCGGTTTTACGAGGCAACGGGACCTCGGCTCGCTGCTCTTGTCCCTTCTACCCCCGTCGAAACTAATTCGCCCCCAAGCTATTAGTCGTAGAATCGGACGATTTGTTTCACTGGTCCGCCAATCGGTGCCGCGGCCGCCCTCAGCGCTCCCGCTCGCGGCTCGACAGCTCGCGCTCGGTGTCCCGGCGGGCGTCGCGGGCGGCGATCTCGGCCCGCTTGTCGTAGGTCCGCTTGCCTTTGGCCAGGGCCAGCTCGACCTTGGCCCGCCCGCGCTTGAAGTACAGGCGGAGCGGGACGAGGGTCAGCCCCTTCTCCCTAACCTTGGACAGCAACCGTTTGATCTCGCTCCGGTGCATCAGGAGCTTGCGCGTCCGGAGCGGGTCGTGGTTGAAGCGGTTGCCCATCTCATACGGGCTTATGTGCACATTATACAGCAAAAGCTGGCCGTTTTCGACGCTGGCATAGCTGTCTCGAAGGTTGGCCCGACCCAGCCGGAGCGACTTGACTTCGGTGCCGGTCAAGGCCAGGCCGGCTTCGAAGGTCTCTTCGACGAAGTAATCGTGGCGAGCTTTTCGGTTTTCGGCGATCATCTTGATGCCGTTCTCGCCCGTCTCGGCCACTTGACGATCCCTTCCGTCGGCGGCTGGTCCCTTGGCCGCGGCTTTTCTCGCTTGACCAACGACGCGACGGCCCTCGCTCAACGTGAACGAGGGTCGGCGTTTGTCTAGCGCAGAAATTAATTATAACCCGCAAACAGCGCTGATGTCAATAAAAGCTGCTATTTGAGGCTCATAGGCCCGGTAGGACGGTCCGTTTCAGCTTGGCCAGATCGGGCCGGGGATAGGCCAGCACACTGTGTTTCAATCCCAGCGAGAGGAGCATCTCGGCGTGCTTGACGGCGACCTTGGCCGGGTTGATCACCGGGGCGGCCAGTTGCCCGCGGGCGGCCTCGTCCAGCAATTGAAAGGCCATCGACATGCAGCCCATCAGGATGACCGAGGCGCCCTCGCGGATCGCCTCGCGGCCTTCGCGGATGAAGGACTCGGCCAGCCGGTCGCGGCCTACCCGCTCGTCGATCATCTCTTCCACGCTGACCTCGACCGACCGTAGCGAGGCCAGCCGTCCTTCGGCCCCATTGCGGCGGAGGATCATCCGGGTCTCGGGAAAGGCCGACTCGCCGATGGTGATCAGGCCGAAACGGTCCCCAAGGGTCGAAGCTACGGCCAACGAGGTCTCGAGCGGACCGACGACCGGGACCTCGAGCAACTCCCGCAGGGAGAACAGGCCCGGGTCGTCGGCGCAACCGATGATCACGGCATCGTACCGTCCCCGGTCCCTGACCACCCGGTTGAGCATCCCCCTGACGCTCAGGTCCCCCTCGATGGATGACTCGATCGAGGCCGGCCCCTCGTCGACGTCGTCGACGATGACCTTGTTCTGAGGGTTGGTCAGGAAGGAGTTGGCCAGCCCCTCGCGCCTGGCCTTCTCGGCGGCCGGGGCCCCGGTGCCGGGCATGAGATAGAGGATCCGAGCCATCACGGCGCCTCCCTTCAGGACCAGACTTCCTTGAGCACGCGGATGGTGTTGCCGCCGACCGCCTTTTGGATGTCCTCATCCGTGTAGCCGTGCTTGACCAGCCAGCGGACGATGTTGTGGGAGGCTTCGGTCGGGTTCTCGAGGCCCTTGATGTACTCGATCTCCTCGAACCCTTCGCCGGAGGAGGCCTTGATCGACATGGCCTTGGTGAACAGGTGGTGAAGCCCGACGTGATCGCCGTACAGGGCGTCCGGGCCGAAGGTGACGTGGTCGATGCCGACCAGGTCCTTGATGTATTCGAAGTGCTCCATGAAGGATTCGAGGTCGTGGCGCGGCCGCTTCTTCGTGATCGTCGTGTGCGGGGCGGCCTCGATGCCGATCACCCCGCCCTTGTCGGCGCAGGCCCTGAGGACGTCGTCGGGCTTCAGGCGGCGCATGTCCCAGAGGGCCCGGGCCCCGGTGTGGGTCGTGAAGACCGGCTTGGAGCTGAACTTGATCGTGTCCAACGAGGTCAGGTCGCCGGCGTGGGAGACGTCGATGGCCATGCCGATCTTGTTCATCCGCTGGACGGCCTCCCGGCCGAAGGCGGTCAGGCCGCCGTCGCGGGTCTCCTTGAGCCCGGAGCCCAGGTAGTTGGATTCGCTGTAGGTGACACCCATCATCCGCACCCCGAGGCCGTAGAGGATCTCCAGCCGGTCCAGCTCGTTCTCGATGGGGGTGCAGCTTTCCAGGGAGATGAACCAGGCCATCCGGCCCTCGCGGTGGGCCCGGTGGATGTCCTCGACGCGCTCACCCCGGAAGAGGAAGTCCTGATGGGCGATGTCGCTGGCCCGCATGCCCAGGTCGTGGATGACGTCGTCCCACTTCCAGCCGGCCTTGGAGTGGATCACGCAGGTGCCGTCCATCATGTTATCGAACACGGCGTCGAGGCAGGACTGGGAGAGGGCCTCGAAGGCGGTCGACTCCCGGCCTTCCTGTTCGTAGGCGATCAACTCGTTGAGGTCGTCCGGAGTCACGCTGATGTGTTCATGGAGGGAAACGATCACCGAATCGCGGACCAAGCGGTGGTAACGCTCCTCTTCGGCCGGGGTCAGGGGGACCAGGTACGGCTCGACCCTGGCGACTTCCCTGGCCAGCTTGAAGAACTTGTAGTCGACGTCGGGCTCGAGGTACTGATAGGAACGATAACCGCGGTACGCGGTCTTGATTCCCATGGCAGAAGGCCTCCTACTGCTTATTGTCCTGACCTGGTGCGGCTTCCTCGGGGAGGCCGCCTTGTTTCTTACTGCTTCCGAGTCCTCGGGTCGAGGACGTCGCGGAGGCCGTCGCCCATCAGGTTGAAACCGAGGACGCTGAGGATGATGGCCACGCCCGGGAAGGTCGAGTACCACCACTGATCGAGGATGTACTTGCGACCGACGGAGATCATGCTGCCCCACTCGGGTGAGGGCGGCTGGGCCCCCAGTCCGACGAAGCTCAGGCCGGCCGTGGTCAGGATGGCATAGCCGGTATCCAGGGTGGCCTGGACGATGATCGGCCCGAGGGCGTTGACCAGGATGTGTCGGACGACGATCCGCAGGTCGCCGAGACCCCCAGCCCGGGCGGCCTCGACGAACTCGCGGTTTCTCAGGCTGAGGACCTCCGAGCGGACGAGCCTGGCATACCAAGGCCACCAGACGATGGCGATGGCCACCATCGCGTTGACCAGGCCGGGGCCCAGAGCCGCGGCGATGGCCATGGCCAGGATCAGGGCCGGGAAGGCCAGGAAGATATCGGCCACCCGCATGATCAGCTCGTCGACCCACCCGCCGGAGTAGCCGGCGACGAGCCCGATGATGGTCCCGATGACGCAGGCGATGCCCATGACCATCAGGGCCACCGGCAGGCTGACCCTCGCCCCGTGGATGACCCTGGTGAGGACGTCCCGGCCCATCTCGTCGGTCCCAAAGGGATGGGTCAGGCTGGGGGCCTGCAGCGAGTGGGGAAGGTCGGGGACGGTCGGGCTGTAGTGGGTGAACAGCGGACCGACCAGGGCCAGGACGACCATGGCCAGGATCAACACTGTCCCCACGAGGAGGGCGGGGTCACGCCGGAGCGCCCTCTTCACTTGCTTCAGTCGGTCCATACCGGCTCCTTTGCCCACCGCTCGCCGCTCCCCGCTCATTGGACGTTGATCCGCGGATCGAAGAGCGGATAGGACAGGTCGGCGATGAGGTTGATGACCAGGTAGACCAGGGCCACCACGATCGTCGACCCGAGGATGCCGGAAAAGTCCAGGCTGGTGATGGCCCTGATGGTGTACGTGCCGAGACCCGGGTAGCCGAAGATGCTCTCGACGTAGAAGACTCCGGAAAGGAGATAGCCAACCTGGAGCCCGACGACGGTGATGATCGGGACCATCGCGTTCCTGAGGGCGTGCTTGTAGATGACCACCCGCGCGGCCAGGCCCTTGGCTCGGGCCGTCCGGACGTAGTCCTCCCGGAGGACCTCGAGCATCGTCGCCCGGGTCATCCGGGTGACCACCGAGACGCTCCCAAAGGCCAGGGTGACGGCGGGCAGGATGAGGTGCTGGAGGGCCGAGGCCGCGGCCGCCCAATTGCCGGCGAGGACCGAGTCGAAGACGATGAAGCCGGTCAGGCGCGGCGGTAGGGTGATGAAGGCGTCGATCCGGCCGCCGGCGGGCAGCCAGCCGAGGCCACGGAAGAAGACGACCTGCAGGATCAGACCGAGCCAGAAGGCCGGCATGGTCACCCCGAGCAGGGCCACCAGGCGCGAGGAGAGGTCGACCGCGCCATTCCGCCGGACCGCCGAGAGCACCCCCAGGGGGATGCCCATGATCACCGTCAGCAGCGCGGCCCACAGGGCCAACTCGATGGTGGCCGGCAGGTACTCGGCGATGTCCCGGGCGACCGGACGGTAAGAGGTGATCGACCGCCCCAGGTCCCCGTGGACCAACCTGGTGACATAGCGGACGAACTGAACCGGGAGGGGCTGGTCCAGTCCATACTCGTGTCTCAGTTTGGCGACCTGCTCCGGCCCGGCGTGCGGGCCGGCGGCCAGACGGGCGGGGTCACCGGGGACGATGTTCCCGATGATGAAGGTCGCCGCGATGACCCCGATCATGACGAAGATGGCCAGCCCGAGGCGCCGGGTCGTGTACTTCAGCATGGCGATCGATCCCGTCTGGGCCGGCGGGCCCGGGCGCAAGCCCGGCCCGCCGACCGGTGTACTTTCGGCAACTGAATCGCTCCGGGCCGCTTACTTGGTCCGGGAGATGTGGTAGTAATCGTAGGTGTTGGTGTAGACCGGGTTGAACGCATATCCCTGGACATTGTCCCGCAGACCGACGGCCTCGGGCAGGTCGACCAGATAGAGGGCGTCGTTGTCCTTGACCATCTTCTGCTGGATCTGCTTATAGAGGGGGATTCGCTGGTCGCGCTCGAGGAGCTTCTGGGACTCGTCCAGGAGGCGGTCGATCTCGGGGTCCTTGAGCAGCTGGCCGTTGAAACCGGCCTGGCCCTGAGAGGCGGAATGGAAGATCGGGACGAGGAAGTTCAGCGGGTCGGCGAAGTCCGGGTACCAGTAGAAGGTGTAGAAGTCGGGCTTGGTCGAGGGATCGGTGCCGGACATCATGGCCGTCAGGGCGTTGCCGGTGACTTCCTTGATCTCGAGCTGGATGCCGTTTTGGGCCAGGCCGGCCTGAAGGACCTCCATGGCCGCCCGCATGTCCTCGAAGCCGCTGAGGTACTGTCCCTGGAGCTTCGTGCCGGGCTTCACGCCGGCCTGCTTGAACAGCTCGCCGGCCTTCTTCGAGTCATACTGCGGCAGGGCCAGGGAGTCGTCGTGCCCCCACAGGCTGACCGGGATCGGCCCGGCAGCCCGGGTGGCGTGGCCCTTGAGGGAGTTCTTGACATAGGCGTCATAGTCGAAGGACATCGCCAGGGCCTGCCGGGCGACGGGGTTCGTCCAGGGGGCCTTGAAGACGACGAACAGATAGAGGTTGCGGAGGCTCGGGGATTCGTCGACGCGGACGCCCTTGACCGTCTTCAGGGCCTCCAGGTCGGTCGGGTTCATCCGGTTGGCGATGTCGATCTCGCCCGACTCGAGGAGCAGGCGGCGGGTGGCCGGTTCGCGGATGGTCCGGATGATGACCTGGTCGACGTGGTTGCCGGACCAGCCGCCCCAGTAGTCATTGAACTTCTTCAGGACGACCTCGCTCTCGGGAGTGGCCCGGACGAGGGTGTACGGGCCGGTCCCGCACTCGTTGCTCTGGAGCCACTCCTGGGCCTGATCGCCGTTCTTCTCATGGTCCTTGACGGCCTTCGAGCTGACCATCAGCGGGCCCCACTGGCTGCCCAGGGCTTCGAGGAAGGGGGCATAGGGCTCCTTGAGGATGATCTGGGCGGTGTACTCGTCGACCACCTTGACTTCCTTGATCGAGGCGAACATCCAGGCCGGTCCCTTGTTGACGGAGAGGAGCCGGTCGAAGGAGAACTTGACCGCCTCGGCGTTGAACGGGGTGCCGTCGTGGAACTTGACCCCCTTGCGGAGGTGGAAGGTCCAGGTCAGCTTGTCCGTAGAAGACTCCCAGGTCTCGGCCAGCTTGGCTTCGAACTGGTCGGTGGTGGTCCCCTTGTAGGCGACTAGGCCTTCATAGACGGCCCGGGTGGTCTGGGCCGAGGGGCCATCGTAGGTGACGTGCGGGTCGAAACTGGTATAACCGCCGGGATCGGCGATGACCAGGGTCCGGTCACGGGAGATTTCGCCGTTCTGGCTTTGGTTGCCGCGGCAACCCGTGGCGATGAACGACAGGGCCACCAACACGGTGATGACGAGGAAAAGGGGACGTCTTGACTGAGCTCTCACTTGGCGTGCTCCTCCTTGCATCGAATGCTTGGGACCGACGTGGGTCCAGTTGATCTATCGGGGGCCGGGGGGGCCGGGGGGCCGTGGACTCAACCCTCCTTGGCTTGACGGATCAGACGCACCGCCTCCTCCAGACCGACCACGTCGGTGGTCGTCATCTGAAGGTCTTCCAGACCTTGTTCCTGGGCTCGGTCAGAATAGGTGTTGACGGCCTCCCGTGGGACGACTGTCCGCCATCCCTTCTGGAAGGCGTCGAGGCAGGTGGCCCGGACGCAGAAGTTGGTCGCCACCCCGACGACGATGAGGGTGTCGACCCTCAGGGCCTCGAGGAGGGTCCCGAAATCACCACCGTAGAAGGCGCTGTAGCGGTTCTTGCGGACGACGTATTCCCCGGCCTCCGGCTTGACCTCGTCGAGGAACTCGACCCATTCGGAGCCCTCGACGAGCTCCACGCCCGGGCTCTTGACCCCAAGGATGGCGTCCTGGCGGCGGAGCATCTCGGAGAGCCCGCCGTCGTCGAGACGTCCGTCCGGGGTACGCCGGTGGACGATGCGGACGTGGACGACCGGGATGGCCGCCGCGCGGGCCTCCGCCAGGACTCGTCGAACGCTCGGCAAGATCGACCGGGTGCGGGCCTCGAAGTCATGGTCGCCCGTCGCCCCGGCGTCGACCAGCCCCTTGATCAAATCGATAACGACGACTGCATAACGGTTCATCCTCTGTCCCCGGTCCTCCTTACCGACAGCGGCGGGATTAACAGCAACGCCGGGCGACACCGCCCGGCTCGGTCAGTCAGCGGACCGATGAGTGGCTTCTCCTCGCTGCAGTCGGATAACGATTCACGTCATCTGGGCAACGTGATTTTTCTTTAGATTCGTGGTCGGGGGCCGAACTCCTACCAGGTGGGCAAATTTCTGTTGTGTATATCTATACAGCGAAAAACCTCTCTCCCCGACGGAAAGAGGTCTTTCGCGGAAAAAGGTCTTTCAACGAAGCGGGCCGCCCGGGTCAAGTCCAAAATCCAGCCTCCTGGCCATCGGGTCGGCCGCCATCACATAGACATCGACCGGGTCGCCAAGGCGGTAGCGACGGCCGGTGGACTGGCCGATCAGCGCGTACATCGCCTGTTCGAGGACATAGTAGTCGTCGGCCAGCTCGCGGACGTGGACGAAGCCCTCGACCGAGTTGGGCAGTTCGACATAAAAGCCGCTAGGGGTGACTCCGGAGATGATCCCCGTATAGGCCTCTCCGAGGCGGGCGGCCATGTACTCGATCTTCTTGACCTCGAACGAGGCCCGGTCGGCCTCATCGGCCAGGCGCTCGCGCTCCGACGAGTGTTCGGAGATCTCCGGAAGAACGTCGCGCCAGATGGCTTCGCGGACGGGCGGCAGGGGACCGCCGGACCGCCTGCTCTCGCGGAGCAGCCGGTGGACGATGAGGTCTGGATAGCGCCGGATGGGTGAGGTGAAGTGGGTGTAGTACCGGAAGGCCAGGGCGAAGTGACCCAGATTGTCCGCGCTGTAGCGGGCCTGCTTCATCGAGCGGAGGATGACCCGGCTGATCAGCCGCTCCTCGGGTCGACCGGCGATCCGGACCAGGATGTCCTGCAACTCGCCGGGACCCAGCCCCTCCAGGTCGCGGAGGGCGAACCCGAACGGGCGGAGGAACTCGTTCAAGGCCTCGAGCTTCGCCGGATCCGGCCGCTCGTGGACCCGGTAGACGAACGGGATCTTCAGGCCGGCGCAGTGGGTGGCGACGACCTCGTTGGCGGCCAGCATGAACTCCTCGACCATCTGGTCGGCGATGGTCCGCTGGTAGCGGTAAAGCTCGACCGGTCGCCCCTCCTCGTCGAGGACCACCTTGTCCTCGGGCAGTTCGAAGTCGAGGCTGCCCCGGTCCATCCGGGAGGCCCGCAGGAGCCGGGCCAGCCGGGCCATACCTTCGAACATCGGAAGCAACGGGGCATGACGTTCCTTCAAGCGGGGGTCGGCGCCGCCCAGCAGGCCGGCCACGGCGGTGTAGGTCATCCGCTCGGCGGTCCGGATAACCGAGTCGGCCAGGCGATACCCGAGTCTGCGGCCGGTCGGGTCGTAGTCGATGAAGACGCTCTGGGTCAGCCGGTCGACCTTGGGGTTGAGGCTGCAGATCCCGTTGGACAGCGCCGGGGGCAGCATCGGCAGGACCCGGTCGACCAGATAGATGCTGGTCGCCCGCCGGCGGGCCTCGCGGTCGAGGGGGCTGTCCGGCTTGACGTAGTGGCCGACGTCGGCGATGTGAACCCCCAGGTGGTAGCCCTGATCGTCCACCTCCAGGGAAACGGCGTCATCGAGGTCCTTGGCGTCCTCTCCGTCGATGGTCACGGTGGTCAGGCGGCGAAGGTCCGACCGCCCCTCGATCTCGACGGGGAGGACCTCCTGGGAGACGCGGGCGGCCTCCCGTTCCACGACTTCGGGAAAATGCTCAGGGAGGTCATAGGTCTTGATGATCACGGCGATGTCGACCCCGGGCCGGCCGGCCCGGCCCAGGGCCTCGGTCACTCGGACCTCGGGCCGCCGCAAACCGTCCGGATAGCTTATGATCTCCGCCGCCACCAGTTCCCCGGGCTTGGCCTCCCCCTGCTTTCCGCGAGGGACGACGAACTCGGGGAGTCTGGGGTCGAGGGGTTCGACGGTCGAGAAGTAACGCCCCCGGGCGAAGGTCCCGACGACCCGGCGATGGTGGCGCTCGACCACCCTGAGGACCTCGGCCTCGGGGCGCTCGTTCCGGAAACGCACCTCGCCGTAAGGATGGCTCTCGCCGCGGTCGTGAGGCCGCCCGCGTTTGGGCCTGGCCAGCACGAGGTCACCGTCCATCGCTCCCCCGAGGTCCGGCGGGGGGACGAAGAACTCCTCTCCATCCTCGGCGGTGAGCATGGCAAAGCCCCGGGCACTGGCCCGGAGCTTGGCGGTGAACTGTCCCGGACGGATGACGAGGTCGGCGGGTTTAACCTCCGGCTTCTTGGCCCCGGTCCTCTTGGCCCCGGTCCTTTTCGACCCCGGCCGGCCGGCTTTGCGTCGCGCCACGGGCGCCCCTAGAGCCCCAGCTCCCCGGAGATGCCCTTCATCGCCTCGAGCCCGAGGCCGACGAACTCGTCCAACAACAGGTCGAGCTCGCTGCAATGTTTGATGGTCTCCCGGTTGGCCCCGCGGGCGAAGCCCTTCTCGCCGAAGCGATTCATGATGAAGGCCGCGTCGACGATGGCCAGCTTCTTCTCGGGCCGGATGAGGGCGGCGGCGACGATCAGACCGGTCAACGGGTCGCAGGCGAAGAGGGCCTTGGCCATCTTCGTCGTCCTGGGGATCCCATGCCGTTCGTTGTGGGTCCGGACGGCCTCGACGATCTCCGGCTCGACGCCCATCCCGGCCAGCATGTCCGCACCCTCCATGCTGTGGCGGTCCGGGTCGTCCTTGGTCGACTCATAGTCGATGTCGTGGAGCAGGCCGGCCAGGCCCCAGCGGTCCGGATCCTCCCCAAAATGCTCGGCCAGGCGGCGCATGACCGCCTCGACGGCCAGGATATGCTTGCGCAGGTTCTGGTTCTGGACCTTCCCCAGCATCAACTGATAGGCTTCATCTCTGGTCATAGAACTCTCCGATAGCCTCCTTGGGAAGCGGTAGATAGGTGCCCCTGGCGGTCGCGAAGACCTCTCCGGAGGGTCCGACGGCGTCGGCCTCCAGGTCGAAGAGCCGCCGCGCATCGCGGGTCAGCCGGGCCCGGTAGAGCGTGGGACGGTCGGCCGGCATCGCCTGCCTGTACCTGACCTCCAGCTTGGCCGTCATCACCGGGGTCCCCGCCTGGAAGAGGAACTGGGCCATGACCTCGTCCATGATGGTGGCGATGATCCCGCCGTGGGTCACCCCGGGGTACCCCTGGTAGGCTTCCCCGGGAGTGAAGCTGGTCGTCATGTAGTCGCCCTGGCGGGCGAACTTCAGTTTCAGCCCGCCGGGGTTGTCCATCCCGCAGGCGAAGCAACCGGAATAGGCGCCCTTGGCGGGCATGATCGGGCCTCCTCGCGGGGCCGCAACGCGGCTGACTTGAGCGCTGACCGACCGATACCAAAACGCCCCAACCGGCAAGGGTTGAGGCGCAGACGAACCCCGGCGAAGGGGCTCGCCGTTCATGGCCCGAAAACTAGTATTTGGTGATGAGGGTGAACAGAAGGGCCGTGATGAGGAAGCCGATGGCAAACACGGTCGTAATCCGGCCGAGGGTCTCGTCAAGACCCTTCTTCTTGCCGAAAAGCGTGGTCGCCCCGCCGGCGATGGCCCCGGAAAGCCCGGCGCTACGGCCGGATTGCAGCAGGACTCCGGCGATCAGGCCGACGGTGAAGACGATGTGAAGGACCAAGAGGACGTAGTAGATGATGACGCTGCCCGACAAAAGGCTGACACCTCCTCACAGACAAGCAATATTTTATCACACGCCGGGACCAAATGACAATCAAAAACCCTCTTTTGACCGCCGGACGATTGGGAAAGTCAGGCTGAGGCCCGTTTGAAAGCTCCGAGACCGGCAAAAACGGCGGCCGCGCCCAGCTCTTCTTCGATCCGCAAGAGCTCGTTGTACTTGGCCACGCGGTCGGTGCGCGACGGCGCCCCGGTCTTGATCTGCCCGGTCCCGCAGGCGACGACCAGGTGGGCGATGGTCGTGTCCTCGGTCTCCCCTGACCGATGCGAGACGACCGCCGTGTAGTTGGACTTCTTGGCCAGGTCGATGGCCTGGAGAGTCTCAGTGAGAGTGCCGATCTGGTTGACCTTGATCAGGATCGAGTTGGCCACGCCGGCCTCGATCCCCTTTTGGAGGCGGGCGGTGTTAGTCACAAAAAGGTCGTCCCCGACCAGCTGGACGCGGGTTCCGAGGGCGTCGGTGAGGCTCTTCCAGCCATCCCAGTCATCCTCCGCCAACCCGTCCTCGATGGAGACGATGGGGTATTCAGCGACCCAGTGTGAGTAAAAGTCGACCATCTCGTCGGGGGTGTGGGTGACCCCCTCGCCCCGGAGGACATACCGGCCGTCCTGGAAAAGCTCGGTGGCGGCCGGGTCGAGGGCGATGAAGACATCGCCGCCGGGCTTGTAGCCGGCCTTGACGATGGCCTCGACGATGCTCTCCAGGGCCTGCTGGTTGGATTTCAGGTCGGGGGCGAAGCCACCCTCGTCGCCGACCGCCGTGTTCAGACCCTTCTTCTTGAGCACCGACTTGAGGGCGTGAAAGACCTCGGCCCCGGCCCGGAGGGCCTCGGCGAAGGTCGGCAGCCCGGCCGGGACAACCATGAATTCCTGGATGTCGACGTTATTGTCGGCGTGCTTCCCACCGTTGAGGATGTTCATCATCGGGACCGGCAGGACCCGGGCGGTGATGCCGCCGAGGTAGGCGTAGAGAGGCAGCTTGAGCTCGGCCGCGGCGGCCTTGGCGACGGCCAGGGAGACCCCGAGAATGGCGTTGGCCCCCAGTCGTCCCTTGTTGGGCGTCCCGTCGAGTTCGTTGAGCTTCTTGTCGAGGGCCTTCTGGTCGAGGGCATCAATCCCGATGACCTTCGGGGCGATGACCTCGTCGACGTTTTGGACCGCCTTGCGGACGCCCTTGCCGCCGAAGCGGGCGGGGTCCCCATCGCGCAACTCGACGGCCTCGTAGGCCCCGGTCGAGGCGCCGGATGGGACGGCGGCCCGCCCCCGGGGTCCGCCGGCCAGGGTAACGTCCACCTCGACGGTGGGATTGCCGCGCGAATCGAGGATCTCGCGGGCCTTGACCGCGGTGATCCGGGTGCCGTTGATGGCCATTGGTATCGCCACTCCTCGCTGTTACCTCAGTATCGGCAGGATCGGCTCAGTCCTCGCTGGCTAAGACCGCCGCCGGCCGGTGGGCAAGGCTGCGGCCGGTCATCTCGGGCGGTATTGGCAGACCCATCAGATCGAGGACGGTCGGGGAGACGTCGGCCAGGACGCCATGGTCGATCGACCCGCGCGGTCCCCGAAATTCCTCTTTGATCAGGATGATCGGGACGGGGTTGCAGGTGTGGGCCGTGTGCGGCCCGTGGGTCTCGGGGTCGATCTTCTCCTCGGCGTTGCCGTGGTCCCCGATGATCAGGCAGAAGTCGCCCGTGTGGAGGGCGGCGGTGACGATCCGACCGACGCACTCGTCGACGACTTCAACCGCCTTGATCGTCGCCGCGAGGTCCCCGGTGTGGCCGACCATATCGCCGTTGGCGTAGTTCAGGAGGATGAAGTCGAACTTGCCGGCCTCGATGGCCTTGACGGCGGCGTCGGTGACCGGGCGGGCGCTCATCTCCGGGGTCAGGTCGTAGGTGGCCACCTTGGGTGAGGGGATGAGGAGCCGCTCCTCGCCGGGGAAGACCCGCTCCTCGCCGCCGTTGAAGAAGAAGGTGACGTGAGCATACTTCTCGGTCTCGGCGATTCGGAGCTGGGTCTGGCCGAGCCGACTGAGGTACTCACCCATGGTGTTGTGGAGAACCTCGGGCGGAAAGGCCGCGGGCACCGGGAGGGAGGCCTCGTACTCGGCCAGTCCGACCATCACCAACGGGCGCGGCCAGACCTCGCGGGGGAAGCCGGCAAAATCACCGTCCATCAAGGCGTGGCTGATCTGGCGGGCCCGGTCGGCCCGGAAGTTGAAGAAGACGATGGAGTCCCCGGACTTGACCCCAGGATAAGAGCCAACCACCGTCGGGAGGACGAACTCGTCCGTCTCCTCGCGGGCATAGGCCTTCTCGACGGCCTCGGCCGCCGTCGCCGCCCGCTCTCCGCGGCCCAGGACGATGGCCTCGTAGGCCAGGCGAGTCCGTTCCCACCGCTTGTCCCGATCCATCCCGTAGTAGCGACCCATCACCGTGGCCACTTGGCCGAAGCCGAGCTCATCCTGCTTGCGCTGGAGCTCGTCGACGTAGGTGAGGGCCGAGATCGGCGGCACGTCGCGGCCGTCGAGGAAGGCGTGGATGTAGAGTTTCCGGACGCCGGCCCGGCGGGCCATCTCCAGAAGGGCGAAGAGGTGCCGGAGGTGGCTGTGGACCCCGCCGTCGGAGAGGAGGCCGACAAGGTGCAGGGCCGGCCGGTCGGCTTCGGGAGCGCGGGCGCCGGCTCGGTGGATGACCTCGCGGAGGACCGGGTTATCGAAGAACGAGCCGTCCCCAATGGCTTTGTCGATCCGGACGAGCATCTGGTAGACGACGCGGCCGGCGCCGAGGTTCAGGTGGCCGACGTCGGAGTTGCCCATCTGACCCTCGGTCAGGCCGACCGCTTCGCCGGATGCACCGAGCAGGTTGTGCGGGTATTCGGCCCGCAGCCGGTCGAGGTTGGGGGTGTGGGCCAGGGCGATGGCGTTGCCCGCGTTGGGCGCGCACTGGCCCCACCCATCGAGGACGATGAGGACGGCCATCAGCCCTTGGCGGCCGCTCCGCCCCGGACGATCCCGGCGAAGGAGTCGGCCTTCAGGCTGGCCCCGCCGACGAGGGCCCCATCGATGTCCGGCTCGGCCATGAACTCGGCGATATTCTCCGGCTTGACGCTGCCGCCGTACTGGATCCGGACCTGGTCGGCCACGGACGGTCCGGCGGCCTCGGCGATGAGCCGGCGGATGAGCGAGCACCCTTCACGGGCGTCGGCGGCGGTGGCGGCGATGCCCGTCCCGATCGCCCAAACTGGCTCGTAGGCCACGACGACCTGCCGGACTTCGTCCGGGCCGAGGCCGGCCAGGGCCCCCTTCAGCTGCCTGGTGACGACCTCGGCGGTCTTCCCCGCCTGGCGCTCCTCGAGCCGCTCCCCGACGCAGATGATCGGGGTCAGGCCGAAGGCCAGGGCGCCGCGAGCCCGCTTGTTTACACCCTCATCGGTCTCGCCGAAGTGCTGCCGGCGTTCCGAATGGCCGACGATGACATAGGCACAACCGATGGCCTTGAGCATGGCCGGGGATACTTCACCGGTGAAGGGCCCCTCTTTCTCCCAATGGGCGTTCTGGGCGCCCAGTTTCAGCGGCGTGCCGGCAACGGCCCCGGCGACCGATTCAAGGGCGGTGAAGGGCGGGCACAGGACCACCTCGACCCGCTGCCCGGCCAGGTCACCGACGGCCAGGGCGACCTCCTCGCCCAGGGTTCGACCGTCGGACCCGGTCTTGTACATCTTCCAGTTGCCGGCAATGATGGGTTTCCGCACGCAATTTCCCCCTAACAGCTGTCGGCTAGGCCATATTATACCACAGCCCGGCTTGACGAGCCCCCCGCCGGTCGGGATAATAAACCCTGGCGGGGGGTTGGCCCCCGGCGGGACATCAGACCCCTGGAGGTGGCGATTCTTGGAACTCTGGTTTACCGAACAGCAGACCCCTGATCTCCGTCTGGACCTCCGGATCGACCGGACCCTCGTCAACGAGAAGACCCAGTATCAAGACCTGGCCCTGGTCGAAACCCGGCAGTACGGTCGGATGCTGGTCCTCGACGGTTGCGTGATGACCACCGAGAAGGACGAGTTCGTCTACCATGAGATGATCGCCCACGTGCCGCTGGCCACCCACCCCGCGCCCCGCAAGGTCCTGGTCGTCGGCGGGGGCGACGGCGGGGTCATCCGCGAGGCCCTCCGGCACCCCACGGTGGAGCGGGCCGTCCTCGCCGAAATCGACGGCCAGGTGATCAAGCGCAGCCAGGAGTTCCTTCCGTCGATCGCCGGCGCCCTCACCGACCCCCGGGTAACCCTGGCCGTGGGCGACGGGATCAAGCACGTCAAGGAGCACCGCGGGGAATACGACGTCATCGTCTGCGACTCGACCGACCCCATCGGACCGGCCGTCGGTCTCTTCTCGCGGGAGTTCTACGCCGATGTCAGGGAGGCCCTGACCCCGGACGGCATCTTCGTCGCCCAGTCCGAGTCCCCCTTCCTCCACGGCGAACTGATCGCCCGGGTGGTCAAGGACCTGGCCGCGGTTTTCCCGGTGGCCCGCCTGTATTGGGCGGTCATCCCGACCTACCCCGGGGCGATGTGGACCTTCGCCATCGGGTCAAAGAAGCATGACCCGGCCGCCGACTTCCGGCGGGTCGAGCTGCCGACCAAGTATTACTCGTCGGACATCCACCGGGCGTCCTTCGTCCTGCCACCGTTCGTCGCCGAGCGCCTCAAGTAGACCGGAGAGCTGGGAATCGTCTCCTGGACGCGACCCGAACATTGCCATCTTACCTGCACCGAGACCGGGCTGGAAATTCCGCCCGGTCTTTCCTTTCGGAAGGATTTGGCTCGCTTGGTGTCTAATACTAAGCCGGTTGAGCGAATCGGGGAAGGTGGTGGTATCGGGCCTCTGGGGTCGGGTCGCTCCGGAAGGAGAGCCCGGCATCATTGTTGTATGGGCCTATTTTACAGAAGAGGAGGACCATAATGAAGCGGGCATCCAACCGTGTTCTGGTGGCCATCCTGGTGTCGGCTCTGGTCTTTGGTCTGAGCCTCGGCGCGCTTCCCAACCCCTCCTTCGCCGCCGCCGAACAGGTCAAGATCACCATCCTCGGGACCAGCGACCTTCACGGCTCCATCTACCCATTCGACTACAACACCAACTCGACCAGCGCCGTCGGCCTGGCCAAGCTGGCCACATTGATCGCCAAGGACCGCGCGGCCAACCCGAACACACTGCTGGTCGATTCGGGCGACCTGATCCAGGGGACGGCCCTGTCCTACTACCACAACATGATCGACAACGCCCCGGCCGATCCAATGGCCCTGGTGATGAACTCTCTGGCCTATGACTCGTTCACTGTCGGCAATCATGAGTTCAATTTCGGCCTCGACATCCTGAGCAAGGTCAAGGGCGAGGCCAAGTTCCCCTTCCTGTCGGCCAACATCCTAAAGGCCGACGGAACCCCGTACTTCACCCCCTACGTCGTCAAGACGGTCGGCGGGGTCAAGGTCGGCCTCCTCGGCCTGACCACCGAGGGCGTCCCGAGCTGGGAGAAGCCTGAGAATTACGCCGGGCTGACCTTCTCCAGTGCGGTCGACGCGGCCAAGAAGTACGTCCCCATCCTCCGCGACACCGAGAAGGTCGACCTGGTCGTGGTCGTCGACCACAGCGGCCTCGAGGTCGACACGAAGAGCTTCGCCCCGATCACCCAGGCCGTCCCCGGTGAGAACCACGTTTACGCCGTGGCTCAGGTGCCCGGCATCGACGTCATGGTCACCGGGCACGCCCACGCCGACATCGGTAATCTCGTCCTGCCCAACGGCGTGCTGGTGGTCGCCCCGAAGAATAACGGAACCAGGCTGTCCAAGATCGACGTGACCATGGAGGCCACCGGCGACACGGCCAAGCCGTGGAAGGTCGCCGCCAAGACCAGCACCAACGAACTCGTTGATAGCAGTACCGTCGCCGAACAGGCCGTCCTCGACCTGGCCAAGACCTACCACGACAAGGCCAACACCTGGATGGACACCCCCATCGGCACCGCCCTCGGCGACTTCTCCAAGACTGATGCCCGGATCAAGGACACGGCCATCGTCGACCTGATCAACGCGGTCCAGATGAAGTACGCCGGGACGGACCTGTCCCTGGCGGCCTTCTTCAACACCAACGCGGCGATGACCAAGGGTCCGATCACGATGCGCCAGATGTACGCCCTATACTGGTACGACAACACCCTCTACGCCAACGAAGTGACCGGAGCCCAGCTGAAAGAGGCGATGGAGTGGTCGGCCCAGTACTACAACACCTACAACTTCGGGACCGACTTCTCCCCGCTGATCAACCCGAGCGTCCGCGACTACAACTACGACATGTACTCCGGCATCAACTACAAGATCGACATCACCAAGCCGGTCGGCAGCCGGATCTATGACCTGACCTATCACGGCCAGCCGGTGGATCCGAACGGCAAGTACAAGATCGCCCTGAACAACTACCGGGCGACCGGCGGCCCCGGGGTCTCCAAGGGGACCATCCTCTACAAGTCGGTCGACGAGGTCCGCAACCTCATCGCCAACTACGTCAAGGACAAGGGCTCCATCGCCCCGGTGGTCGACAACAACTGGCTCCTCACCCCCGACTGGGTCACCCACTGGGCGAAGAGCTACATCGACCGGGTGGTCCGTTACAACGTGATGGACCGCTACGCCGATAACACCTTCCAGCCCGACAAGAACATCACCGTCCTCGAGTTCTACAAGTCCCTGAACAAGGCCTACGGGACCAACGTCCCGGCCTCGGCCGGCAACGCCGCCCTGACCCGTGACAAGGCCGTCGAAGCCCTGACCACAGCGGCCATTGGCCTGAGTTCCTCGGGCGGATCGATCGACCTCTCCGGTTACGGCGACGCCGCCCAGCTTTCGACCTCGGCCAAGGTGGCCTACAGCATCGCCATCGAGAAGGGCTGGGTCACCGGCAAGCCGGACCACACCCTCCAGCCAAAGGGCCTGGTCACCCGCGCTGAAGCGGCCGCCATGCTGGCCCGGGCGCGCTACCCCGAGATCACCCTCCTGACCACCAACGACTTCCACGGTCGGATCAACAAGGACGACCAGAAGACCTCCAGCGGCGCTTACTACGGAGGCTCCTCGGTCGTCGCCAGCTACATCACCCGGGAACGGGCTCAGAACCCCACCGGCACGCTGGTCATGGACGCCGGTGACGCCTTCCAGGGGACGGCCGTCTCCACCCTGCTCAAGGGCAAGCCGGTCGCCGACCTGATGAACGACGAAGGCTATGACGTCATGGAGCTCGGCAACCACGAGTTCGACTGGGGCGTCCAGGCCATCCAGGACCGCGTGGCGCAGGCCAAGTTCCCGATCCTCGCGGCCAACGTCTTCAAGAAGGGGACGACCGAGCGCCCCGACTGGGCCAAGCCCTACGTCTTCTTCGAGAAGGAAGGCCTGAAGATCGGGGTCATCGGGGTGATCACCTCGGAGACGCCGACCATCGTCGTCGCCGACAATGTCAAGGACCTCGACTTCAAGGACCCGACGATGATCGTCAACATCCTCGCCCCGCAGCTTAGGTACATGGGCGCCGACGTCGTGGTCGTCCTCAGCCACGTCGGCGGGACGCAAGACTCGAAGACCGGCGTGGTCAGCGGCGAACTGGCGACGATGGCCAAGTCCATCGGTGGCGTCGATGCCATCGTCGGTGGGCACAGCCACAGCACCGTGGCCGCCAAGATCAACGGGGTGCCCGTGGTCGAGGCTTACTACCAAGGCCGGGCCCTCGGCGAGATCGTCCTGACCGTCGACGGCGTCAGCCACCAGGTCCTCAACTCAAAGGTCCAGACGATCACCACCTACCAGAGCGACGTAACCGCCGACTCGGCCATCCAGGCCAAGGTCGACCAGTACAACAAGGATCTGGGTCCGGTCTTCGGCGAGGTCATCGGGAAGACCGAGATCAACCTCGACAACACCCGGACTCAGCCGTCGGCCCTTGGCGACCTGATCACCGACGTGATGAAGAACGTGGCAGGGGCGGACATCGCCCTGACCAACCCGGGCGGCATCCGTACCGCCATCCCGGCCGGCGACATCATCGTCGGGAAGATGTGGGAAGTCGACCCGTTCTCGAACACCCTCTGCACGGCCACCTACACCGGGGCCGAGATCAAGGCGGTCATCGAGC
>DASXUT010000085.1 GCA_036504675.1 Bacillota bacterium
AGCCGTGAGCGCATAGCCAATCGACCAAACCAACTCAAATCCACTGGTTTCTTTTCCGATCCCGTATCAAACCGTTACCAAATCACTTGTTTGCCCGACAGACTCCTAGGACTGCGAGGTGTTCGTGGTGGGTCCTCGAGACGACGCCGCGCGCCGGGTGATCATCGTCGGGTCGGGCGGGGCCGGGCTGATCGCGGCGGCCGAAGCGGCCCGACAGGGAGCCTCCGTGACCGTTGTCTGTAAATCCCCTCCCGGCCTGGCGAGCTGCACCGCCTACGCCGGTGGGGGTTTCACTTTGGGCATCGGCGGGGAGCCGCCGGAAAAGCACCGGCGCCTGACCGCCGAGACCGGTCGCGGCCTGAACGTCCCGGAACTCCTCGACGCGCTGGCCTACGGCGCCCCCGAAGCGGTGCCGGCCCTGGGCGACTTCGGGGTGACGCTGCGCGTCGACCGCGGCCGCGCGTCGGTCTCGGCCCACGGTCATAGCTGGCTCCTAGGCGGGACGGGCCTGACCCTGCCGCTGGTCGAGCATTGCCGCCGGGCCGGAGTGGTCTTTGACGATCACTTCTTCGCCACCGGTCTCGAGTTCGGTGGGGACGGGGGCCGAGTGGCCGGGCTGGTCGGAGTGGACCTTCGCAGTGGCGCGGCCGTCACCCACCCGGCCGAGGCGGTGGTCCTGGCCACCGGTGGCGCCGGCCGGGTCTATGGGCGGACGGACAACCCGGCCCGGACGACCGGCGACGGGTACGTGCTCGCCTATGAGGCCGGACTGGAGCTACTGGACATGGAGTTCGTCCAGTTTTACCCGCTCGGCGTGGCCGAGCCCGGGGCCCCGATCTGGATGATCGGCCTGGAGGTGACCGACCAGGTCCCCCTGACCAACTCGGAGGGAGACCCCTTCCTGGAGCGGCTCCTGCCCGAATGGGGGCTGAAGTCAGGGGCGCAGGCCAACCTATTCGCCCGCGACCGGGCGGCGCGAGCCGTGGCCTCCGAGTGGGCCGCCGGCCGCCAGGTCTTCCTGCACCTCGAGACCCTCAGCCGGGAGGACTGGAAAGACCCGTACTTCGCGGCTCTGGGGCATCTCTATCCGCCCGGCTTCGACCGCGCGTCCCGGCCCATGCGGGTGGCGCCTGTGGAGCACTACTTCGCCGGCGGAGTCCGGGTCGACGCCCGCACCCACACGGCCATCCCCGGCCTGTTCGCCTGCGGTGAGGTCACCGGGGGTACCGACGGGGCCAGCCGGGTCGGCGGCAATGCCCTCTCCCAACTGGCCGTCTTCGGGGCGGTGGCCGGCCGGGAGGCGGCCGCTTACGCCGCGGTCGCCCCTCAGGCCCGGGCCGGGCAGGCCGGCAACGCTTTCCACAAGCTGGCCGCCCGCCTGGACGGCTGGCACAGGCAGGCCGGTCGTTCGACCGGGGAGGAGCCGGCGACCCTGCGCCGCGAGGTCAACCGGGTTGCCGACGAGCATCTTGGTCCGCTCCGCAACGGGGAGGGCCTGCGCACCGCGAGCCGGGCCCTGGAGGCCGCCGCCGCCCGCCTTCCCGGCCTCGCGGCGGGCGATGGACGGGGCCTCATGGAGGCCCTCGAAGTCGGCAACCTCGTCAGGGGGGCCCGGATGGTCGCCGCCGCGGCCCTGGTCCGCGAGGAGAGCCGGGGGGTCCATTACCGCACGGACGCCCCGGCGGAGGATCCTTCGTGGCTCAGGCACCTGGCGGTGGTCCGGGGACCGGACGGGTCACCGCGGGTCATTCCGTCAGACGCGGGAGTGGTCGGCCTTGGCGGGGAGTAGGCCGCTGAGAGTCCTCTTCCTCTGCGGGCTCAACTCGACTCGGAGTCAGATGGCGGAGGGCCTCGCCAGGGTCATCGGGGAAGGCCGTCTGGCCCCCTCCAGTGCCGGGATCCGCGCCGGCCGGGTCGATCCGCGGGCCGCCGCGGTGATGGACGAGATCGGGGTCAGCTTGAGCGGCCAGTCCTCAAAGGTCGTCACCGACGAAATGCTGGCCCGGACCGATCTGGTCGTGACCCTCTGCGACCCGGCCCGCGACGCCTGCCCGGTCACCCCGCCCGGCGTAGCCCGCCGCCACTGGCCCATTCCAAGCCTTGATGAGCTGTCTGGGCCGGACGTGCCCGAATCGACTTGGCGCCCGGCCTATCGGGCGGTGCGGGACCGGATCCTGGTCCACATTAAGGAGTTCTTGCGCGAGGAGAACGGCCAAGCTCGTTGACTAAGGCCGTTGACCGGGTCATCCGGAAACGCGTCGTCCCCCATTGGATGTCGGCATGTGGGGGACTTCGTCGAACGGTCTATTGACCCTTCAGGGAGGATCTTGAAAGACCGAGAGGGGAAATATTGAAATAGTAAATGATGGGAGTCGACGGGCGAGGTGTTTTCCTCCGGAGAAGCCTGTCCGGTCTTGGCTCCTGTCAAGTGCAATGAAGGATGAGGAGGGATAAGTGTGCAAAGACGAAGGGTCTCGGTACTGTTGACCTTTGTCGTCACTGGGTTTCTCGTGGTCGCCGGACTCTCCAAAGGAGCGCAAGCCGGTTTTGCTGGCAGCTTGGACAGCCCGGTAGTCGCTGGTCTGAACGCTGCCTATCTCTATGCTGAGGCAGACCAATATGGATGGGGTCACACGGGGGCGGATTTCGAGTGCGCTTCTGGATCAAATGTGTCCGCGGCAGGCGCGGGGACAGTCGAGTTCTCAGGGGCCGCTCTCAACGTGGAGAATTCCGGGACCGCTAGAGGCGGAGCCAGCAACTACATCGTATTGGCGACGACGGCTTCCGCAGTGGACGGAGCTTACTTCAACAGGGTAGTCTACATAACCGGAGGGACGGGAAATCATCAGTCGCGGGTGATTACTTCCTACGAGGGCGCTACCAGAAAAGCGTTCGTGGGAGCGAGCTGGAGCCCTATCCCTGATACAACCTCAACGTACGACGTAGGCACCTACCGTTCATACGGTGAGCACATCATCATCAATCATTCAACCGGCTACTACTACACGCTATACGCGCATATGCAGAGCCGAGCGGTTTTTAGCGGGTGGGTATCGTCTGGACAATACCTTGGTTTGTCGGATGACACCGGGAACTCGTCGGGAGCCCACCTTCATTTCGAGGTGAGGAGAGGGGCGAACGCCGTAAATTACGTGCGTAACCCCGAGTCTTGGCTGGCCAGGAGCAATCAGTCACCCTATGGAGCACTCCGGGGCTTGGTCACTGACGCAAGCGGAATCACCCTTTGCCAGGTACGTGTCGCAGGAGCATCCAAGCCAACTGACTACCGGTATGGGGCAAGTTACTCATACGCGCTAAACCTATATGGGGGTCAGCAATTCGGAGATGTCTCCGAGTATGGCATAAACTACTACATAGGACGGGCGCCCAGCGGCTCCGTCACCCTGACATACACGGCGGCTGGAAAGACCGCCCAGACCGTCAGCGCCACAGTGGACAGCGGATTAGACAAGCTCCTAACCACCGTCATGATGCCTTAGGAGGTGCAAGCCGTGAAGCGTGTGAAGATTGTTCTGATGTTCAGCTTCATCGTGGGAATGTTGGCCGCAAGTCTATGGGAACTGACCCGGTCAAGTGAGGCCCAAGCTACGGCCCTCGCAATATCAACGCTCTCCTCACCAAACGGCATGAAAGTTGCCCGATTGAGTGTCCTTGGGCAGCTTGATACGGACGGCACTGCAGTTTTCACTGTTGACGGCCTGACAAGCCACTCAGGCGTTAATGCTGTCCTTTGGGCACAACCCAGCAGCGACTTGCTCCAGTGGATCGACGATACTCACTACCTGCTAGGCGGGACGACAGTAATCGAAGCGGACACCGGGAACACGGAACCCCTGCCGCTGACGTTTAAGTTGACCTATCTAGGCTATGCGGTGTCACCTGACCACACGTCGGTCGCGGTGGCGGTCAAGAACTATGACACGGGGACAGGTCAGATCTGGGTCATCCCCTTTGGGGGTGCTCCATTGCTGCTTTTCGATGCGCCACTCAGCGGCCGCGTCCTCGAGCCCACCGTGTCCCTGGCGTGGGGGCCGAACCGAATCCTCTATTTCGACTTCATGGATGACAAGACCTCACGCATCCACCGGTCCGTGGACATGGGCTCACCCGAAGTGTTGGTGGACAACGCTGCGTGCCCCCAACCCTCCAAGGACGGGAGGTTCCTTGCCCTGACCCAGACCGATCAGGGGGGCAGGGGTTTCCGCAAGGCCATAGTGGACGCCAGCAACGGACAAGTGAAACGAGCCGATCTGCCGGTCGGGGTCGTAACCTGGAGTAGCGTCCCGGGCATGTTCGGTATTCACTTTGGCCGACGGATCGCGGCCTACCGGCTTGGCAGAGACGCACCCGTTGCTGAAGTTGACCTACCTGGCCTAGTAGCCTGCCTCGACTGGAGCGGCGAAGGCATCCAGGTGACGGCCATAGACGTGGAAGGTGTCCAGGTCAGGAGAATCGAACAACTCAACGTACCTATCCCGAAGTGACGAGGGGCAGAGGGGGTCTGACACGTGTTCGCCCGCATGAGGATCGTATGCCTGTCTCTGGCCATAGGGGTAATGGTCTTAGGCTGCATGAAGGCTGCAGTTCCTCCGAACACTGTGATAGACCCCCCGCCGGTTCCCGCGTCACCGGCTCCTGTGTCACCTACGCCTGCGGAAGCTGAGGAAAACCCCTTGACTGCGCTCGTATCGTCCAGCCCCAATGGCCGCTACAGCGTGCTAGGAGTCGTGAGGCCCAAGATCGAGTCAGATGGATACGCCAGTGTGCTCGCCAAGACTCGAGACACGGAACTTGGCCTTCAAAAGTACTTCAACCCTTGGATTACGAGTTCTGACCAACTGATAAATTGGGTAGATGGCAGTTCGTTCATATGGGACGGACGGATTCTGATCGACCTCGAGAAAAACGCGCGTTTTGAGCTTCCCGTTCCGGGCCCACCTCTCTCCTGGACCTTCGTACCTTCCGATCGGTCTGTCGTAGAGCTCGTTCTCAAGCAGGGCGGTCTTCTTGAGATCTGGTCCTTACCTCTTTCCTCTGAAGAGCCACGAACGATATACAGTAAGAAGCTTGATACGGCGATCGGGGAGATCTCGGGCAGGATAGCCGCCGGGCCCGATGGCTCAGTGTACTTTTCGGTGCCTGAGGCAAAGGAATTCTCGGTCTTCAGGCTATCGAAAGACGGGTCCGTAACGCCGATCCAGAGCGCGGCCTCCAATCCGACGCTGTCCCCCAACGGCAGGTATCTTGCCTACACCTTCCTCCCCGTTGGGGGACAGCCCTCAACCAGAATCCTTGATCTCAAGACCTCGACCAATTTGTCCCTTGACTTACCGATTGGGATTTCGTCCTGGTCGGGCGACTCCAAGCTAATCGCAGTCTTGGGGCCCAGGGCCATTACCGTTGCTGACGTCCCCAGTGGCATGACGATACGATCTATTGACTGCGAGGGTCATCCACTTCTCGCCCACTTTGAGGGGTCCCGGCTGTCGTTTGCCGAAGCCGATATGTCACCAAGCCGGTTTCAGAAGGTGACACTTAGGCAGGTTGAGCTGATAACTGACGACAAGTAACCTCGGTGATTCTCTCGAACCAGGAGCAGGAATACGCGGGGTTACAGTCAGCCCCTTTGATACCCCTCGGGGTGTCCGCGCTTTTGGGCATGGCAGGCACAACGAGCCCGGCTGATGGTGCGGCGGCCCCGGGAGCTGATGTAGCCATAGGCCAGTTTCCGCACCTGAAGATAGGACCTATATTGGGGGAAAGCTTCACCGGCGGTCAAGAGGAGGGACTCGAAGGCCTCGACCAGAGTGGTCACGGCCGATCCCAAGAGCCCGTATGTGTTTTTTCCCGTCTTCACGGACTTCTCTTGGTTGGCCACCTTCTTCAGGACGGCCGAGACCAACAAATCGCGGCTGACGGAAACCCCGAAAACCACCTGAGTCTGCTCAACAATGTCGCGGATGTGTAATGGGTGTCCCGATCTGGCCAGCACTTCGTAAGCCATGTCGGTTTGCGACATACTCTTGTCCTGCGGGTCTTGACTCTCGGCCGCCGACGGAGATCTCCCGAAAGCCTCTTTCTCGCGGCGCAGCTCTCTAATCGCTCGTAATTGGGCTCTTAACAGCCTTTCAAGGACGTCGAGAACCTCGCCATCATTGGACTCGCTTGACATGAATATACTCCTCCCATCTTAAGGAAGAGTGTACCACAAAAGCGTCCAGCTGTATGGCCCGATTCTCGGATAGCCCACGGATTTGAGCGGCTCCACGAGACCCGGCTCTCCGGGTGGCCCCTCTGGAGCACTACTTCTGCGGCGGCGTCCGGGTTGACGCCCGCGCCCGCACGGCCATCCCCGGCCTGTTCGCCTGCGGCGAGGTCACCGGGGGTACCGACGGGGCCAGCCGGGTCGGCGGCAACGCCCTCTCCCAACTGGCCGTCTTCGGCGCGGTGGCCGGCCGGGAGGCGGCCGACTTCGCCGTGGCCGCCGGACCCGCCCCGGAAGGGCCGGCCGCCCGCCTTGACCGGTGGCGCGACAACGCCCGGCGGTCGGCCGGGGAGACCCCGGCCGACCCTGCGCCGCGAGGTCAACCGCATCGGCGACGTATACCTGGGCCCCCTCCGCGATGGCCGGGGCCTGCGCGCCGCGGCTCAGGCGCTGGAGGCCGTGGAGGGCCGCCTGGCCGGTCTCGCGGCGCCTGGCGAACGGGGGGATACTGGAGGCCATCGAAGTCGGCAACCTCGTCAGGGTGGCCCGGATGGTCGCCGCCGCGACCCTGGTCCGCGAGGAGAGCCGGGGGGTCCATTACCGCACGGACGCCCCAGCGGGGGATCCTTCGTGGCTCAGGCACCTGGCGGTGGTCCGGGGACCGGACGGGTCGCCGCGGGTCATTCCGTCAGACGTGGGAGTGGTCGGCCTTGGAGAGTAGGCCGGTGAGAGTCCTCTTTCTCTGTGGGCTCAACTCGACCCGGAGCCAAATGGCGGAGGGCTTCGCCAGGATCCTCGGGGAAGGCCGTCTGGTCCCCTCCAGCGCCGGGATCCGCGCCGCCCCGAGAATTCAGCGACGCCACCCTCGCCCTCACGCGCGAATGGTGGCGTTACCTTATTATGCCTGTCTTGAGGCTTTCAGCTCAAAGCACTCCAGGATTAGGAGGTCGGCCAGAACATGAGCGATGATGCAGAATTAGGCCCGAAGAAGTGATTCCCCCAACGGCCAGTCCGAAGAATACAGCCACGGTGGCTCCCACGACGACCTCTCGCGGTCCAAGGCGGCTCTCCCTGGCGGGGGATGGGGAGAAACGGCATGACTTGGCTAGGGCCATCCCGGGGAAACGGATCTTTTCCGAGATCGCCAGCCCAGCCCAGGCCAGAGCGGCCTGGACCAATAGAGGCGGAACAAACGTCTGTCCCCACCCTACGTCATAGGTCGCCAGGTAGAACGAGGACAGGGCGCCGGCGACGGCGGCGCCCAGCGCCAGACCTATCCACAGGTGCCATCCCACGACGCCGCGCTGCCTGCTCTCGGACCACAGCCAGATGACACCGACCGCGGCAGCCGCAAGAACGGTCAATTGAACCGCTCCCTGCACGCCCATCACCCCGGCTCCGAGCCTGGGATTGCCATGGGGAGGGAACGGTCAAGACATTGGACAGCGTAAGCCGTACTTTGATGGGACTCCGAGGTTGACCTATGCCCGAAAGATCCAATCAAGGAAGGTTCAAAATAGCCAGCAACGACAACCGACTGGCCGGAGACGCGAAAGGCCGTCGGCATTGCCAACGGCGCGGGCTAAGGTACACATAAAATCGTGGCGGCTCGCAGGTACCGCCGAACCACACCGAAGTGTAGTTCGGCGGTACCTGCGACTTATCCTTCTTTATCGCATAGTCACAGTACTGCGGAGGTTTATGGCTGGTTCCATTATGCGAACGTTATCATGCTAAGCCAAAATGATCATGTTAATCAATCGTGATCACGTTTTTCCCACACCGCATCCCTACCAGGCTTGCTGCAACGAATGATGCCTTGCTTACGTAATTCCGCCAACGCCCGGTTAATGGTCGGACGGCTGACAACGGGGCATGCTCTCTCCACGTCTGCGTACCTGAACGGGTTCTGTTGGTGGAGCACAAAGTCAATGACCATTTGCCTCTTTGCCCCATGGGTTTGGATTACTGCTCCAACACGAGTTCCAAACTCTCTGTACGCGCCCAGCAGCATGACCCCAAGGAAATAACCCCACCAGGGAAGAAGGCTATGGGTTGACTCGTGCCATCCTCTAGATGATTCTCCGAGGGAGTCATAATAGCCATCCCGGTTGTCCTCGACCATGCCTTCAAGGCTTATGTAGCGACCAACCTCATACCCGGATTGGTAAAGGAGCAAGAGGGTGAGTAATCTGGCCATCCTTCCATTCCCGTCACGAAACGGGTGTATGCACAGGAAATCAAGAATATACGCAGGGATAAGGAGCAGAGGTTCGACCATGCTTTCATTTCGTAGATCGTTGAGCCGGTGATGAAGCCTCTCCATTGCATCTGGTGTCAGACTTGCGGGAACGGGTTTGAACCTTATGGACTTCCTGCCGCCGGAAAGGGTCTCCTCTATGGCATTGTCCGAAGACTTCCGCGTGCCTCCGACCGATGGGTGGAACTGATAGAGATCCCTGTGGAGTTGCAGGACTAGACCTGTCGTAAAGTCCATGCTGTCGTAGTTGGAGTGAATTGTCTTGAGCACATCCCTGTAGCCGGCGATCTCTTGCTCAGAGCGATTCTTCGGCAGCGATTTCATCGATACAATTTCTCGTATTCGCCCCGAAGCGGCAACAACACCCTCAATACGGTTTGACGCTTCGGTACTTTGGATGATGGCTGACAGTCTAAGAGATTCCAGAACTTGTGGTGCCTGCTCCTTGAAGAGCTGCTGCTTACCTTTACACTCACCTAGTATTCTAACAGTCTGCAGTAGACTCTGCGGAATGGGCTGCCTCTCAATGAATCCGGGCCCCAGAGAATTCATATTGGAACACCACCTCACGCCTAGTCTCTGCCGAGCTGTTTGCCATGCCGTCTTCGACCAAGACTCGCCGAATCCTGTCTTGTTCGAAAGGCACTTGTCAGCGGATGGGGGTTATTCCTACAGGAACCGGTACCGGTTTGAGCCACTGGTTCACTGCCAGGGTTGGCCCGCAAGACTGATTCTATGGTTCGCGGTCTACCCCCTCGTCGGCAGGCCGGCCCGAAGGAAGGAATCCCCCCACGTCGGGGAGAATCTAACCGGGGCAAACCCGGGCGGGCTCCGAGCCCGGGATTGCTTTGGGGAGGGAACGATCAAGACATTGGACAGCGCGAGCAAGCCGATGGACACCAAGGAACTCTTGAAGGCCCTGTCTGAGGGCATCGGGGTCTCCGGCTACGAGGGACCGGTCGGCCGGCTGGTGGCCGACGCCTTCCGGCCGCTATGCGACGAAATCCGCTTCGACAAGCTCGGCAATTGCATTTGCCTTCGGCGGGGCGAGCCCGCCGGCCGTGGCGAGCCGGGCTCCCGCCAACCGGGCTCCCGCGGCGGCGCGAGACGGTCGGTCGCCGCCGCCCCGGCTCCCAGGGTCATGCTGGCCGGCCACATGGACGAGGTCGGGCTGATGGTGACCAAGCATGAAGGGCGCGGCTTTGTGCGTTTCACCGACGTCGACGGGGTCGACCAACGGACCCTGCCGGGTCAGGAAGTCACCATTCACGGGCGACGGGACGTCCCCGGGGTCATCGGCCTCAAGCCGCCCCACCTGATCCGGCCGGCCGAGGCCCACAAAGCCCTGAAGATGGAGGACCTCTGCATCGACACGGGTCTGGCCGACGACGAGGCCAGGCGGGTGATCAGCGTGGGCGACGTGGTCACCCTCAAGCGCCGCTTCCTCGAACTTCAGAACGGATACGTCGCCGGGAAGGCCTTCGACGACCGGGCCGGCGTGGCCGTCATGTACGAGGCCCTCCTTCAGCTGGCGAAGCTCCGGCACGAGGCCGACGTCTACGCCGTGGCCACCGTCCAGGAGGAGACGGGGATGCGCGGGGCGACCACTTCGGCCTACGGGATCGTCCCCGACATCGGCGTCGCCATCGACGTCACCTTCGGTGACATGCCGGGGATCGAAGAATACCGGACTCTTCCGCTCGACCGGGGCCCGTCCCTCGCCGCCGGCGGTAACATCCACCCCCGAATCCTCGAGGCCATGCTCGGCGCGGCCGAAGCCGCCGGCATCCCGATCCAGATGGAAGCCCTGCCCGGACCGACCGGGACCGACGCCTGGGCCATGCAGGTCACCCGTTCGGGGATCCCGACCGCGCTTGTCAGCATCCCGCTCCGTTCGATGCACACTACTGTCGAGACCGCGGCCATGGGCGACATCAGGCGGGCCGGCCGGTTGCTGGCCCTGTTCATCGCCTCCGTCGACCGGTCCTTCGTGGAGGGATTACGATGGTAGCCGGGGTCAAGGCAACCGGGGTCA
>DASXUT010000086.1 GCA_036504675.1 Bacillota bacterium
ATGAGCTTTATTCCGGGGCGCTCATCTACGACCTCGGGGTGGATGAAGCTCTGAAGAGCCATGCCCGCAAGGTCTACGGCGTCCTGAAGAAGCACGGGGTAAAGAACGTCATCACCGTCGACCCGCACACCACCAACATGCTGCGCTCGGTCTACCCGACCGTGATCGAGGGCTACGACCTGGAGGTGAAGAGCTACCTGGAGGTCCTGGCCGAGCGGGGGACTAAGCCGGCGCGGACCCTGGCCGGCGAGGTCGTCGTTCACGACTCCTGCGTCTTTGCCCGGTACGAGAACGTGGTCGACCAACCCCGGGCCCTGCTGAGCCGGGCCGGGCTGACCGTCAGGGAGCCCGAGGACGCCGGGAAGTTCACCTGGTGCTGCGGCGGCCCGGCGGAGTCCCTCTACCCCAAGAAAGCCCTGGCCAACGCCCAGAAAAGGGTGGAACAGTTGAAAAAGGTGGCCCAGGATGGCGTGACCATGTGCCCCATCTGCTACGTGAACCTGCAGAAGGCGGCCGGGGAGGCCATGCACTTCCAGGACATTTCCCATTACCTGTGTCAGGCTTATGGTTCGAAGAAGGAGCTGAAGTAGCGTGGAGAAGACCAAGAAGACGATCATTGTGTTCAGCGGGGACCTCGACAAGGCGCTGGCGGCTTTTGTCATCGCCAACGGGGCGGCAGCCATGGGGGACGACGTGACGATGTTCTTCACCTTCTGGGGCCTGAACATCCTCCGCAAGAGGGAGAAGGTCAAGGCCAAGAAGAGCTTCCTGCAGGGCATGTTCGGCGCGATGATGCCCCGCGGCGCCGGCCGGCTGGGGCTGTCCAAGATGAACTTCGGCGGGATGGGCGCCAAGATGATGAAGATGGTGATGAAGCAGCAGAACGTGTCATCAGTGGAGGAGCTCATTGCCACGGCCAAGGAGCAGGGGATCAAGATGATCGCCTGCACCATGTCCATGGACGTGATGGGCCTCAAGCGCGAGGAATTGATCGACGGCCTGGAGTACGCCGGGGTGGCGACCTACCTGGGCGAAGCGGATGAGGCCAACGTTAACCTCTTTATCTAACCATGGCCCTTGAGGCCAAGCAAGACTCATGGGCAAGAAGGCGGACATACTGCAGGTGCTATAATAGGGACCAGAGACTGAGCAGGGGCCAGGACTCCTCGGCTCCGGGACCAATCCGGGGGTGGATGCGTGAAGCCAGGGGAATGCAACATCGTCGCCGATCTGGTTAAGGCCCTGACCAATCCGACCAGGTTGATGATCCTGTGCGCGCTGAGCGGCGGGCAAGAGATGAAGGTCTCCGACATCGTCGCCAAGACCGGCGCGAGGCAGGCCAACATCTCGATTCAGCTTGGTCTGTTGCGTTCCAAGGGCATCCTCACGGCCAGGCGTGAGGAGGTCAACGTCTACTACGGTATCGCCGACCACCGGGTGCTCGAGGCCCTCGAACTGCTGCTGGCGGTGGCCAAGGGCAACTCCCTCAGCCCCGCCCGTTTGACAAGGAGGAACGGCCGGAGCTGAGTCACGCCCACCGGCCGCGTCGCCTCCGGACCCCAACGAACATCGCGTCTGGGTTGGAGCCCGACCGTCACTCGACGGCCGGGCTCTGTCTTGCTCCGTCGGGGTCGGTAGTCCGCCCGCTTGGTCCTAAGTTGACAATCCGTAATCTCCCGGTTAGAATCAATTTAGGGCATATGCCCACTAAACAAAAAGGGGGGGGAAGCGGTTGGTCAGGCCACGGAAGGTCCGACGAGTAGCCTTTCTCCCAGGGGTCACCTATTTCAAGCCGCAGGGGATACCCCTTCGCCACCTCGACGAAGTCAGGATTGGCGTGGACGAAGTGGAGGCCCTGAGGTTGAGGTCCCTCGAGGGGCTGGACCAGGAAGAAGCGGCCTCCCGCATGGGCGTATCGAGGCAGACCTTCCAACGTGTCCTGGAGGAGGCTTATCGCAAGGTGGCTGAAGGGATCATCCTGGGCAAGGCGCTCCGCATCGAGGGTGGCGATTACGAACAGGTGCCCCTCAAACTGAGCTGCCGGCATTGTGGCCACTCTTGGGAGCAGACCCTGGCCGGCAGTACGGAAGTAGCGTGTCCCAGATGTGACGGAGTCCTCACCGACTTCGTCCGGGGTTGCAGAATGCAGACGGAAAAGAAGGAGGACCAAAAGATGACGAAGATTGCCGTTGTGTCGGATGACGGCAAGACGGTTTCGGCCCATTTCGGCCGGGCCGAGTTATATGTCGTGGTGACCGCCGAGGAGGCGAAAGTCACCGGTCGGGAGGTCCGGCCGAAGGTGGCTCATGGGCATGGGCACGCCGGCGGCCACGGGCCCCATGAGGAGCATGGGCAGGCCGATGGGCACGGTCCCGGCCACGGCTTTGACCCCGCCTCCGAAGACATCCACACCCGGATGGCCGGGTCCATCGACGACTGCCAGGTTGTCCTGGCCGGCGGGATGGGGTTCGGAGCCTTTGAGAGCCTGAAGGCCCGCGGGCTGAACCCGATCATCACCGACATCCGGGACATCGATCAAGCCGCCCAGGCCTACCTCGACGGCACCATCCGCAACCTGACCGAGAAGCTGCACTGATCGGCCGGCCGGACAAGGAGGCCCGGGAGAACCCGGGCCTCAGACTGTTGACAAAGACCGCAGATTGCTGCGGTCTTTCCTCTTTTCTGGTAGAATGTAGATGGGTCCAGATGATGGAGTGGAGGGCAAAGAGATGCTCTTCGACAATGGCGAGGAGAGGGCCAAGCAGTTCGAGGTGACGTGTTTGGAGGACCTGGTCCGGCCGGACCATCTCCTCCGGAAGATCAAGAAGCATGTGGATTTTGGGTTCATCAAGGAGAAGGTGAAGGGCCTCTACTCAGAGGACAGTGGGCGTCCGGCTGTGGACCCTGTTGTCCTCTTCAAAATGCTCTTCATCGGCTACCTGTTTGGTATCCGCTCCGAACGGCGGCTGGTCCATGAGATTGCCGATAACGTAGCTTACCGCTGGTTCCTCGGGTTCTCCCTGAACGACCGAATCCCAGACCACTCGACGTTAAGCCAGAACCGCCGGCGGCGGTTTAACGGGACGACGATCCATCAAGAGATCTTCGATGAGATTGTCCGCCAGGCGATCAGCCACGGTCTGGTCGATGGCACGGTTCTTTACAGTGACGCGACCCACATCAAGGCCAACGCCAATAAGCGCAAGCATCTCTTGAAGCAGGTCCCGGTGAGCACCAAGAGCTATTTGGATGAGCTCGACAAGGCCATAGAGGAAGACCGCAGGAAGCACGGTCTAAAACCGTTTCGCCCTCGGAAGGAGGTGAAAGTGGAAACCCGGGAGATCAAGGTAAGCACGACTGACCCGGACAGTGGATACATGGTGAGAGACGGAAAGCCGGAAGGCTTCTTCTATCTAGATCATCGGACTGTGGACAGGGCCCACAACTTCGTAACGGACGTACACGTCACCCCAGCGACGGTCAGCGACGCGGTTCCCTATCTCGATCGGCTTGAAAGGCAGCAGAAGGCTTTCGGGTTTAAGGTTGAGGCTGTGGCCCTCGATGCCGGCTATCTTACCGCCCCCATCTGTCATGGACTCAAGGAGAGAAAGATCTTCGGCGTGATTGGCCACCGCCGGTTCCACTCAACCAAGGGCCTGTTCCCGAAGTCCAGGTTCAAGTATGATCCGGAGACCGATAAGTACAGTTGCCCCGGGGGAAGAGAACTCACCTACCGGACGACTAACCGCGAGGGGTACCGCGAGTACAAGTCAACCCCCGATGAGTGCAGGGGCTGCGAGCTTCTCGACCGCTGTACCCGCTCAAAGAACACCCAGAAAACAATAACCCGACACGTTTGGGAAGATGACCGGGAACAGGTCCACGCAAATGGCCTCACGACCGAGGGCAAAGACATCTACGATGGACGCAAGGAGACCATTGAGCGAAGCTTCGCTGACGGAAAAGAACTACACGGCCTCAGGTACGCCAGGATGCGGAGTCTACCCAAAGTACTGGAACAGTGCTTGCTCACGGCCGCGGCCCAAAACATCAAAAAGCTGGCCCTAATACTCAGCCGACGGGAGTACCGTCTCCAAGCGGCTTAAAAGAGGCAAAAGGCAGCGGCTTCCCCAGCCTCCCCTGTGGTGTGGAGGCTTATTTCATGCCCAAGAGGCCCGCCCAACTCTCGGTGGCCGCCACCTCCAAAAAAGAGAAGCCCTCCGGACAGAGTCTCGGAGGGCACATGTCAACAGTCTGAGGGGCGGGAGGAATCCCGCCCCTTGTTTCTTGCTGGTGCTTAAGTCGTCAGCCCCTCAAATCCCGGCGATCAGCGTTCGGGCCTTAGCGAGGGCCCCGTCGAGCCCGCCGGCCTCGGGCCCGCCGCCCTGGACGACGAC
>DASXUT010000087.1 GCA_036504675.1 Bacillota bacterium
GCCGGAGGAGGGGCCGCGGCCAGCCGTTCGAGCAAGGCTCCGTGGTCGGCGACGAGGAGATGGTCGGCCGGCAGGTGACCGCCGGCCGAGGCCGACTCCAGGACCCAGGTGATCGGCAGTCCGGCGTGCCAAGCTTTGTCCACCTCGACCGGGTCGAAGCCGAAACCGATGATCAGGTCGGCCTGGGTCAGGGCGTCCATCATCAGGCCGTCGACGGCCATCCCACCGACCACCCCGACGAAACCGTCGCCGGTCTCGTCGACCAGTCCCTTGACCTTGGGGGTGACGGCCACCGGCAGGCGCCAGGCCTCCAGCCAACGGCGGAGGGCCGGGGCGCGTTCGGGCCGGACGCCCAAACCCAGGAGCACCAAGGGTTTCGTAGCCCGACCCAGGGCCCGAGAGAGCTCGGCGGCGGCTTTGTCCGGATCACCCGGGGCCGGTGATGGGGCCCGGCCGCCCGATGGTGCGTCCGCCTCCGCGGGCTCCGTCCGGTCATAGGCCGGGGCCTGCCCGTCCCGCGGCGAAAGGGTCAGAAAGGCCGGACCGGCCGGTTCCTCCAGGGCCGCGGCCAGAGCCCGGCGGACCGTCCGGCGCGCCCCGAACGGACTGATCTCGGCACAGAGCTTGGTGACCGGTCGATAGACATCGAGGAGCGGCAGCCGCTGGTGGGTGTGGGTGACCGGTAGCCCCGCCGGGAGACTGGCCGAGATGGCCAGCAGCGGCTCGCGGTCGAGGAGGCTGTTGGCCAGGGGCAGCATCAGGTTGGCCGCCCCCGGCCCAAGGGTGGTCAGGACCACCCCCGGGACCCTCCTCAGCTTGCCATAAACGGCCGCGGCGAGACCAGCCGCGGCTTCGTGCCGGCAAAGGACAAACTCGACGCCGCGCCGCCGCAGGGCGTCAAGGAGGAAGAGGACCTCCCCGCCGGGCAGGCCGAAGACGCGGTCAACCCCGGCCCTGGCGATTTCGTCGGCGATGGCTTCGACGGTCGTGGTTTCGGTCAAGGCAGACCCCTTCTTTCTGGAGAGAGGTTTCCCCGCTTACGCAACTACCCCTGCAAGGCACAAGGCCGGAGCCTCCTCCGTATGATGGGCTATAGTCCCACGCCGGGCTAAAGTCCCATCCGGGGGAGTGTTTATCGAGTGTCGCGAAGGCTGTTCAAACTGGCTCTGGTCATCGCCATCGGGGCGGTCCTCTGGGCCTGGCCGCCCGTGGGTGGATTGACCAGGGCGGCCATGCACCTGATCGGCATCTTCGCCGCCACCATCCTGGGTCTTATCCTGCAGCCGCTGCCGCAGGGGGCCGTCGTCCTGGCCGGCGTGGCCGTCACCGCGATCACCGGGACGCTACCGCTGGCGGACGCCCTCAAGGGCTTCGCCGACAGCACGGTCTGGCTGATCGTCTCGGCCTTCCTCTTCGCCCGGGGCTTCATCAAGACCGGCCTCGGGCGACGCATCGCCTACAACCTCGTCGGGCTCTTCGGCCGGAGCACCCTCGGCCTCGGCTACGCCATCGCCATGGCCGACACGCTCATCGCCCCGGCCACGCCGTCGAACACGGCTCGAGCCGGGGGCATCCTCTTCCCGGTGGTTCGCTCACTGGCCTCGTCGATGGGCTCGGAGCCGGGCCCGACCGCCGGCCGGATCGGCTCCTTCCTGATGTTCAACGAGATGCAGGTGACCCTGATCAACGGGGCCTTCTTCCTGACCGGGGTGGCCCCCAACTCCCTTCTGATCAAGCTGGCCAAGGACAACTTCGGCTACACCATCACCTGGTTAGGCTGGTCCTGGGCCGCCCTCCTGCCGGCGCTGGTCTCCCTGGTCGTCGTCCCCTACGTCATCTACCGCCTGACCAATCCCCAGATCAAGCGGACCCCGGACGCCCCGGCCATCGCCCGGCGCGAACTGGCCGCCCTCGGGCCGCCGGCCCGCGGCGAAATGGGGCTGTCGGTCGTCTTCCTGGCGACCCTGGCGCTGTGGGCCACCGGCCAATGGACCGGCCTCAACGCCACGGCCGTGGCCCTGGCCGGGGTGGCCGGCCTGGTCCTCCTGAACGTCCTCGACTGGGGCGACGTCCTGGACGAAGGAGGCGGTTGGGACGCCCTGATCTGGTTCGGCGGTCTGGTCACCCTGGCCGGCGGGCTCAGCCAGCTCGGAGTGATGAGCCTCCTGGCCAAAACGCTGAGGGCCGGGTTGGGCGGCCTGGGCTCGTGGGTGGTCGGCTTCATCCTCGTCGTCGTGGCCTACAAGTATTCCCACTACTTCATCGCCTCGATGACCGCCCACGCCACCGCCCTCTATGTCCCGCTCTGCCTGGTGGCCGTCAGCCTGGGCGCCCCGATCCCCCTGACCGTCCTCGTCCTGGCCTTCATGAACAGCCTCAACGCGGCCATGACCCACTACGGGACCGGCTCGTCGCCCATCTACTACGGGGCCGGCTACCTGGACCTGGCCACGTGGTGGCGCAACGGGCTCATCGTCAGCCTGGTCAACCTGGTCATCTGGCTGCTCGTCGGCGGGGTCTGGTGGCGGTTCATCGGGCTGTGGTAGGTGGCGAGCCAAAGCAAGGGGCCTCGGACTCATTGGAGCCCGGGGCCCTTTCATCTCCGGGGGGCGTGGCCGCCGGCGGGGACTTCTTGCTCGACTACACCCGAACGCGCGTCCAGCGACCGGTGCGGAAGTACCACAGGGAGCCGCCGGCCCGGAAGATCCAATCGAGGAGCATCGCCAGCCAGGCCCCGGCCAATCCGAGATGCCAGGCGAAGACGAAGACGGCGGTGGCGATGAGCCGGATGATCAGCCCGACGGTGGTCGCCCAGAGGACGGGCTGGGTGTCGCCGGCCCCGCGGAGGGCCCCCTGGATGATGAAGCCGATGCACTCAAAGAACTGAGTGAAGGCGACGATCCGCAGCGGGGCGAGGCCCAGCCGGACGATGTCCGGGTCGACCGTGAAGACGCGCATGAAGAAGGCGGGGAAGAGGAAGAACAGGACACCCATCGTCCCCATCACCCAGAGCCCGAAGCGAAGGGTCTCCCATGAGCTGGCCGCGGCCTGCTTTGGCCGGCGGGCCCCGAGATCATGCCCGACCAGGGTCGAGGCGGCGGCGGAGAACCCCATCCCGGGCATGTAGGACAGGGATTCGATGTTGAGGGCGATGTAGTGGGCGGCCACCGGGGTCGTCCCCAGGGCGGCCACCTCGCGGGCGTAGACGATCTGGCCGACGCTGCTGACGGCCCGCTCCAGGGCGGCCGGCAGGCCGATCCGGATGACCTTGGTCATCGTCGGCCAGTCGATGGTGAAGAGCCTCCTGAGATGCAGGCGGAGAGGCCCGTCCGTGGTGAGGAGAAGGGCGAAGAGCCACACGCCGCCGGCGATCCGGGTCAGGCTGGTCGAGATCCCGGCGCCGACCACGCCCATCGCCGGGAAACCCCAGTGGCCGAAGATGAGCAGCCAGTTGGTGAAGATGTGGGCGACGTTGGTCAGGGTGTTGACGACCATCGGCGTCCGCGTGTCGCCGGCGCCGCGCATGGCCGCCGAGAGGACGGTCTGGATGGTCAGGAAGAAGAGCCCGGGGGCCAGCGCCCGGACATAGCCGAGCCCCAGGTCGATGACCTCCGGTTGGGCCCCCATCATGGCCACGATCCGGCGGGCGAAGAAGACGGCCAGGGCGGTGGAGAAGACCCCGAAGACCGCCGCCAGGAGGAAGGACTGCCGGGTGACCGCGCCGGCCCCCTTGGGGTCCCCGGCTCCGGTGCACCGGGCGACGAGGGCCGTGGTCCCGATGGACAGGCCCATGAAGATCGAACTGAGCAGCCAGAACGGTTGAAAGCTCAGATTGACCGCGGCGATGGCGGCCGCCCCCAGCTTGGCGACCATGATCGCGTCGACCACCTGAGTCACCGTCATCAGCGACTGCTCGGCCACGACCGGCCAGGTCAGGGCCCAGATGGCGGCGCGGAGGCGGGGGAGGTCAGTCTTGGAACGGGCTCCAGCGTCCCGCGTCGTCTGCGGGTGCTCTGCACGCGGCAGGGTGGTCTCAGGCAATTGGTCGTCTCCCGTCACGGATGCTGGCCGACGTCGTTGCTAGTCGGAGGGCTCCAATGGAATACCCGCCACTATTTCGTTATGTCAGGCGGTTGTCCTTCCTCCGACTGCTGCTAACCAGATTGTAGCAACATACCCATAAGAAGGAAGGGTGTCGGTTGGTGACGAATTCCGAAAAGAGTGGAGAAAGCTGGCGCTCCCGCCGTCTGGCCAATTGCCCTTTGGAAGGGACTGCTTATGAGTAGGGGTCTGCGACAAGAGCCAGAAGGATCGAGCGGTGGTCCCCTTGGCGGCCTGCAATGGGCGGTCTACCAAATCATGCTCCGGGCGACCACACCCTTACGCCTGCCTCGCTTCAAGGGGTCGGCATTGAGGGGAGCTTTCGGTTCCGCTTTCCGGAATCTCACGTGCTCACAGCGGAACGCGGAGTGTCCTGGTTGTCTGCTCAACTCCGCCTGCGCCTTCGCCTATGTCTTTGCCACCGGCCGGGTTCCGGGAGCAGGGAGGTTTGCGAGCCTGGAAAGCGTTCCCCGCCCGTTCCTCTTTGAGCCGCCACCGGGAGAGCCCGTAACATACCGGCCCGGAGAACCATTCGAATTTGGCCTGACCCTCTTCGGGCGAGGCATGGAGTACCTGCCCTACTTCATCGTTTCGTTCAAGGAACTGGCTGGGAAGGGCTTGGGAATCGGGCGGGGGCGAGCTGACCTGGAGCGGGTTTCATCTGAGGGACGATTGGTCTACGAGCCGTCGGACGGCATGGTACGGCAAGTGGAGAACACGCTCGGCGGGACCGAAGCGCTGGCCCGGGTGAAATCCCGGCTCGGAGGCCGGCTTCCCGTAGAGCGGATCCGGCTTCATTTCGAGACCCCGACGAGACTCAAGTACGGAGAACACCTCGTCGATCGGCCAACATTCGAAGTCCTGGTGAGGGCCCTGTTGCGCCGGGCCTCGGCCCTGGCGTCACTGCACGGCGGGCATGATTTGGATCTTGACTACCACGCCCTGATCGGCGAGGCCAAGGCCGTCAGGACTGTCTGCGACGAGACAACGTGGGTTGACTGGGAACGCTACTCGGCCCGTCAGGGCACGCCAATGAAGCTGGGCGGAATCGTTGGGGAGGTCGAATACGCGGGGGACTTGACCCCCTTTGCTCCGTTTCTTGCGGTCGGTGAATGGATCCATGTGGGCAAAAACGCCACTTTCGGCTTGGGCAAGTATACCGTTGTCGCCGGGGGGTAGGCAGATGACCAGACCAGCGATCGCCGCGCCGCGAGGGCGGACCGAACGGGAGATCTCGCGCCTGCCGGTTGACCGGGCGGCGGCCCTGCGGATGATGGAAATCCTCCGGGAGATCGGCCGGGGAGGCTACCCGAGCGCCAAGCGGCTGGCCGAACAATTCGAGGTCAGTCTCAGGACCATCAAGAGGGACATTGAAGGCCTTCGTGACAGGCTTCGGGCACCTATCGACTACGACCATATCAGGCGGGGGTACTTCTACCGTGAGAAGTACAAGTTGCCACCGTTTGAGCTTTCCG
>DASXUT010000088.1 GCA_036504675.1 Bacillota bacterium
CCAAGGGTATGGCGGGGATGGCCGCCAAGACGCCGCCTGGGTTCGAGTTCTGCGTCAAGGCTTTCAAAGGAATGACCCACGAGCCGAACGGGCCGGCTGAGCAGGTGGCCACGGATTTCCGGGTCTTTGGCGAGGCCCTTCGGCCGCTGGTCGAGGAGAGTCGTTTGGGTTGTGTCCTGGCCCAATTCCCATGGTCCTTCCGCCCGTCCCCAGGCAACCTGAACTATCTCGCCGATTTCCGTGATCGCCTGGGCGGATTGCCGACCGTCGTCGAGTTCCGTAACAGCCAATGGGTCGGTCAGGAGACCTTCACCTTCCTACGTCGTCATGAGCTCGGTTTTTGCTGTGTCGATGAACCGGCCCTCCGCGGACTGATGCCCCGGGTCGTCGCGGCCACATCGGACTTGGGCTACGTGCGCTTTCACGGCCGCAACGCGGCCAAGTGGTGGCAGCACGAGGAGGCTTGGGAGCGTTACAACTATCTCTATACCGACGAGGAGTTGAAGGAATGGCTGCCCCGGATCGAGCAACTCGGCCGGGAAGCCAGGAAGACCTACGTGCTCTACAACAACTGCCACGCCGGTCACGCCGCTGAGAACGCCCGGACGATGCAGCTTCTCTTGAAGCCGGACTAGCCGGCCCGTCCAGTGGGCCGTCAGGCAGCGGTCAACGTCGGACAAGCAAGGGCGGCCGCTCGGCCGCCCTTCTCTCGCGTGTTCCGGTCAATCCATCGTTGAAAGAAGGCTCAGCTTGATTCGTTCCGGCGACTGGGCCGTCCGGATGCCTGGCCGGCCCCGGCGAGCCGGAGCAGCCTCATCCGGCTGAGCAAGGTGAAGTAGGTCAGCAGATATTCGGTATCCCGGAGGCCGGTCTCTTGTTCTGTCAGGTCGGCGACCTCGAGGAGGGTCCGGCGCCCGTCGACCCAATACAGGGCTCGAACCGTCAGGGTATTGGCGGCCTGCTGGTGGGCCCGCTCGAAGGCCCACCAGTCGGCTCGTTGCTTGGCGGTAAGATTCTCCAGGTGCCCACGGAGCCAGACCGGTCCAGGGTAGACCCGGACGGGGACGATCTTCTCGGCCTTGCGATCGGCCGCCGTCCGCTGGCGGGGAGGGGGCGGTTCGGTGGCGCACTCCCGCAACTCCGCCGACAGGCCCCTAAGCACCCAGCGTAGACGGCACTGCTGTTGGGTGACTGAACCCACGAGTTCCTCTTCGATGGCCGCCACGATCTCGCCGAGGGCCGCCCGTTCGCGCGGCGAGATCAGTCGGTTGAGGGACTCCACATCGGCCAGTTTCCGGTCGAGGAGATAGGTCAACTTGCGGTCCAGTGAGGCCAGCCCCGCGGCCAACGCCTTGGCTGGAGCCTCCCCCTGCGGCGCTTCGGTCTTGAGCTGACGGAGCCGCTCGATCAGCTCGGACAGCGGCCCCGAGATTGACCCGTGGAGCTCGGAGGGGAAGCGGGAGGCCATCTCTGAAGCCAGCCAGAGGGCCTCAGGGTAACCGGCCGCGGCTAGGAAGTAGGCGTAAACGGCGGTCAGCACGCCGACCCGGCGAAGCATCTCCGGATCGACCTTGTCAATGGTGTCCTCGTTGGTATGGTAGAAGCGGTCCGGCCACTGGTTCAACATCGGGCAGGGGATACCCACCGACGGGTCGGCCAGGACGTAGTGGTCGCTTCCACCGGAGAAGTCGGTGACCACGTACTTGAACAGTTGATATCCGGCGGGCCCGGTGAGGGTGTGCGCGTCGCGCCCGATGTCGGCCAGGATCCTCGCCGCCAGGTCGGCGGCGAAGGAGGGAATGGACGCGGGGGGCTTCTCGATCAGCAAGGGGCTTCCGCAGAGGGCCTGGTTCTCGCCGACCATGTCGAGGTTGATGGCGGCCACAAAACGGCCGAGGGCCTTCTCCTGGGTAGCCAGGAAGGCGTATGTCCCGGTCATCTCCGGGACGAGCAGGAAGCGAATCCCGCGGCGGGGCTGGGCCAGCCGGCCGGAGGTGATCAAGGCTTGAAGGGTCCGGGCCACCTCGATGACCGTCCCACTGCCTGAGGCGTTGTCGTTGGCCGAGGGCTGGGGATGGCACAGATGGGCGACGACGATGACCTCCTCGTCAGTCTGGCCCGGGATGACGGCGCTGACGTTCTCCATCTGCCCATCGTAGAAGCGGGCGTCAACCCGGGCGTAAACCCTGGGGGCGGCACCCGACGGACGGCGTCGCCGGCCCCGCCCAAGGCCCTCTTGGGCGGCCCCTCTGATCAGGCCTCGAAGGTGAAGCCCGTCCCGGGTGGTCAGGACAAAACCGAAGCACGGCCGCTCACCGGGGGCGCCGGTCGGCCAGAAGGTGGTGTATTGCCGGGCGTCGGGGAGGTCCAGGCTGCGACGGACCGGCGGGAACTCCCGGAGATGGTCAACCAGCAGGCCGACGGCCCCGTGCTGGTCGACGGCCAAGCGCCGAGCCAGGCCGACGTCCCCGCTGACCAGGACGACCTTGCCCTTGACGTCGACCCCGTGGTAGGACTCCGGCCTATCGGCTTGATCAACCACAACGACCTCGGCTTCGAGACCCTCGGGCGGCGTCGGCCCGCTCCGCTGGACGAGGGACATCTTGTCCTCGGTGAAGTTGCAGAGACGACGGCGCTCCCCGCCGGGTTCGATCAGGACCAACTCGGCCTCGTCTGCGGTCCACTCCCGGAACATCCGGCAAGACCAGTAGCGAGCTCGATCGTCGGCCGGATAGGTGAGCAACTCGGCCCGCACTCCGGCGGCCTGGAACTCAGCCACGGCCCACTGGGCCGCCGCCCGATAGCCAGGGCTGGCCTGGACCCGATGGAACCGGGAGAGCTCGGCTACGCGGCGGAAGGCGAGGGTTCCGGAAAGCTCTCCGGAAACTTCTTCGAGGAGGCGCTTGAACACGTGGGTTCCTCCTGTCAGCCGGCGGCCGGGGGCCGACGCGCGGTCACACCGGGCTTTGGTCCCAGGAGTCTTCGGTGGGCGGCTGGGAAATCCTGCTCCAAGAGGAGTGACCAGGAGCGGTGAGGAATTGGTCAGGAGCCTAGACTGGAGAGGGGGCGTGGGGTACGGCCGGAGGCGACGGGTGGACCACGGAACAGCTGATGCAGGCAGCCCTTGACCTCGTGGGCTTCAAGGAGATTCCGGGGGATAGTGGGATATGGGTCCCGGGCCGGGGGATCAGGCGGATCATGGCTGCCATCGACGTCGATGTGGCCGAGCTCAAGTTGGCCAGGGAGCTGGGCTATGACTGCGTCTTGGCTCACCATCCCCACGCCGGGGTCCTGGGCTACCCGAACGTCCTCGAAAAACACGTCGACCTGATGGTCGCAGCCGGGGTCCCGCGGGACGTGGCGGAAGAAGCCGTCGCCGCCGTCAAAGAGCCGATCAGCTACCGCTATCATTCGGGCAATTTCGACCACCTAGTCTCGTTCGCCAGGCTGATCGGCCTGCCCTACCTGAACATCCACAACCCCTTGGACGAGCACGGACGGCGCCGGATGCAGGCGGCCATCGACGACCGGATGGGGCCGGACTCGACCGTCGAGGAGGTGGTCGAGGCCCTGCTGACCATCCCCGAACTCGCCGCGGCACCGACCCGCCCGGAAGTTAGGGCCGGCCGGCCCGGCAATCCGGCCGGCCGCGTCGTCGTCGCTCACGGCGCCGGAACGAACGGCGGCTATGAGGTGGCCAGGGCGTACTTCGGGGCCGGCGTGGGGTCGGTCGTCTACATCCACGTCGACTATGCCGCGGCTCAACGATTAAGGGCCGACGGGCGGGGGAACCTGGTCGTCGCCGGACACATCGCCGCCGACGCGGCCGGTATCGATCCTTTCCTTGACCGGCTGGAGGCCGCCGGTCTCGAGGTGACCCGCCTCAGCGGCCTCGGCCTGGCGAAAAGGCGGGAGGCCGACGATGAGCCTTGAGGCCCTGGTCTTCAGCGGCGGGGCGGCCTTGATGGCCCTGGAGCTCGTCGGGAGCCGGGTCCTGGCGCCGTCCTTCGGCAACTCCATCTTCGTCTGGGGCAGCCTGATCGGAGTCTTCATGACCGCCCTCTCCGGGGGGTATTACCTGGGCGGGAGACTGGCCGACCGGTGGCCCTCCAAGCGGCTCTTGGCGGTGATCATCTTCGCTGCCGGGGCCTGGGTGGCGGTCCTGCCGTCTTTCTCCGGGCCCTTCACGGCCTGGGTGGCCGGCCTCGGCATGGGTCCGAAGGCCGGTCCGTTGACCGCCGCCGGCGCCTTGTTCACGGGTCCCAGCCTGCTCCTGGGGACGCTCTCGCCGTTCGCCCTCAAGTTGCGGACCAAAGACCTCAAGGCGGTGGGGAACACGGCCGGCGCCCTCTACGCCGTGTCCACCGTCGGAAGCATCGCCGGGACGCTGACCACGGCTTTCTGGCTGGTCCCGGCCTTCAGCGTGCGGATGATCCTGGCAGCCCTCGGGGTCTTCCTCGGCCTCCTGGGTGGGATCGACCTCATCCTTGCCAGCCGCCGACGGGCCCTGACCGGGGCCTCGCTGGCCCTGCTGCTGGCCGGGGTGACCGCCATTGGCCCTTTGCGCGGCCCTTTGGCGGCTTCTGTCCTGGGCGAGAAGGTCATCTTCGACCGCGAAACCCTGTATCACCACGTCCGAGTGGTCGACGTCGGGGATTCGCGCTTCTTGCGCTTCGACAACTCCTGGCAAAGCGGCATGTACCGGTCGGACCCGCTCCGGCCGAGGTTCCTCTATACTGATTTCTTCAACCTGGCCCGCCTTTGGCAGCCGGAGCCGCGGCGGGCCCTGTTCATCGGTCTGGGTGGAGGGTCGGCAGTCAAGTCGTTCCTGGCCGACCACCCCCGGCTGAGCATCGACGTGGCCGAGATCGACCCGGCCGTCATCGAGGTCGCCCGGCGCTACTTCGCCGTTCCAGAGGACGGCCAGCGCCTTGCGGTCAAGGCCGAGGACGGAAGGCTCTTCCTCAGGGCGGCGTCGGGCGGCTACGACCTGATCGTCCTCGACGCCTATTACGCCGACGCGGTCCCCTTCCACCTGTTCACCCAGGAATTCTTCCGGCTGGCCAGGGAGCGGCTCAGCCCGGGCGGCGTCCTGGCAATCAACGTCGTGGCCTCTCTGGAAGGCCGGCAAAGCCACCTTTTCCGGTCGGTCTACCGGACCCTGACCACCGTCTTCAGCCGGGTCTATCCCTTCGCCGTGCCGCTCTCCGCGGCCGAACGGCCCGACGGCCTCGACCGCCAGGGGCAGCGGAACATCATCATCTTCACCACCAATGATGGTCGCGCCTACGACGCCGCCGAACTGAAGGCGGTCGCGGCGGAGTTGGACGAGTCGGGGGCGGGGAAAACGAAGACCCTCGGCGCGTATGCCGAGGGTCTCCAGGACGCGACCTCCGTCGAGACGGCGGACGTGCCCGTTCTCAGTGACGATTACGCGCCGGTGGACGCCCTCTTGCACCTGAGGTGACCGTCGGGGTCGCCTTCCGGTCGGAGATCACCGGCCGGCGGCCTGGACGCGGTTCTTCCCCAGTTCCTTGGCTTGGTAGAGGGCCCGGTCAGCCTGTTCGATGAGGGTCTGGTGGGTCTTGGCGTCCTCGGGGAAAGAGGCGACGCCTTGACTGATGGTCACGCGGACGAGGGGCCGACGACGGTCGCCGGGGAAGAGATGGCCGTCCACGCCCGCTCGGATCCGCTCGGCTACGGCCACCGCCCCGTCCTTGTCGGTCTCGGGGAGGACGATGGCGAACTCGTCGCCGCCATACTTGGCCGCGGCGTCGACGCTTCGGATGTTCTGCTTGACGATCTCGGCGATTCGCCTGATCACCTGGTCTCCGGCCGGATGGCCGAAACTGTCGTTGTGCTCCTTGAGGTTGTCGAGGTCGATCATGACGTAGGACACCTTGTGTCCGAAGCGATTGGCCCTTTCGACCTCGTCGGCCAGACGCTGGTGCAGGTAGCGGGTGTTGTAGAGCCCGGTGAGCCCATCGGTGATGGCCATGGCCTGCGTGGTCGCATAGAGCTTGGCGTTTTCCAGAGCCATGGCGGCTCGGTTGGCCAGGATATAGAGGATCTTGATCTCATCGGTCGTGAAGTCGCGATAGTGTACCGAGTCGACGTCGATGACGCCGACGATTTGGTCACCCAGGCGGAGAGGCACGGATAGGAGGGAGCGCATAGTCTCCCGGCCCGGGGTGGGGCGGTAGCGGGGGTCGGCTTGAACGTCGCGGATGGCCAACGGCTGGCCCTCACGGGCGACCCAGCCGGCGATGCCCTCGCCGATCGGTAGGCGGAGAGAGCGGCTCACTTCGGCGGCGATGCCCCGCGATGCCCCGATGAACAGCTCGCGTCGTTCCTGGTCGACCAGCATCAGCGAGCAGCCGTCCCCCCCGGTCAGGGTCAGGGCCATGTCGACGATGCTGTGGACCACCTTGTCCAGTTCGAGGCTGGAGCTGAGGGTCGCCGCCACTTCATAGAGGGTGGACAGCTCGGAGACCTTCCGCTCCAACTGCTGGTAGAGCGTGGCCCGCTGGATGGCCAGGGCGGCCTGCTCGCCCAGGACTCTCAGGAAACGCTGTTCCTGGGGGGTGAAGGCGGCATTCCTTGGAGCCGCCAGATGAAGGACTCCTAGGGAGACCCCACCAGCGATCAGTGGGGCACAGATGTAGCTTCCGCTGTCCCAGGTTCCGCCGGACTGTTCGCAGCCAAAGTCCTCCTGGCGGTCGGAGACCCCAAAGACTTTTCCGCGGCGCAGGCACCAGCAGGCTTCGGGGCTTTGACACCGGGCGCCTTCGCCGGGAGGCGCCTGCCCGTTCTCGGCCCTTAACTTGAGCTTGGCGGTGCCTTCATCGATCAGGTAGAGGGCCTGGCTCGAGGCGGGAAAGAGGGTGCGTAGCCGGACCAGGATGAAATCGACGACTTCCTTGACACTGTTCGTGGCGGCCAGGGTCTCCAGGATCTCGAACAGGCTGGTCAGTTCGGCCACGCGGTCGCCGCTTTCCTCATAGAGCCGGGCGTTCTCGATGGCCGCCGCGGCCTGGGAGGCTACGGTGGTCAGGAGCTTGACGTCGTTTGAGTCGAAGGCCATGGGGCGGTCACTTTCCAGGTTCAGGACCCCGATCACCTGGTTGTCCACGATGAGGGGGATGACCATCTCGGAGGCCACTCCCTCTAGCCCCTCGAAGTAGCGCGGGTCCTGAGTGACATCGTTGACCACGACGGCCTCCCCGATCTTGGCCGACCAGCCGGTCAGGCCGATGCCGAGCTTTGGGCGCACGGCGGCGACTCGGTCGAGGGGGACTCCGCTGGCCGACTTGACGGTCAGGGTCTCGGTCTCGCGGTCAAGTAACATGATGAAACCATACCTGGCCCCGAAGTGATCCTTGACTCTCTCGGTCAGGGTGTCCAGAAGGACCTGGGGGTTGCGGACGGAGCCCATCGCCAGCGCCGTTTCGTAAAGCACCTGCCCCTCACGGAGCTGGTGTTCAAGCTTGGACCGCAGGCGCTCGAAGCTTCCGGTCAGGTCGGAAAGCTCATCGCCGGCCCGCATCAGGACCTTGTTCTCGGTCAGGCTCAGAGTCGCTACGGCCTCACCCTTGTTCAGCTGGTCCAGGGAGCGGCGAAGGTGGGTCAAGCGGCGGTTGACCGAGAAGACCATCCACATCGTCAAGAGAAAGGCCATGAGGAAGCCGGCGAGTAGACCCCGGGTCAGGTAGGCCTTGAGGCGTTCGCGGGTTCGGTCACTGGCCTGGACGGCCAGCCGCAGGTCGCGGCTGGCCCGTTCCCGGAGCGCGCGGGCCCGACCGGCGGCTATCTCAAGGACGGAGGAACTCTCATCCAGGGCCTCCAGACCGGCCTTGAGTCGGGTCGGTCCGTCCATGGCCAGGAGGGAAGACCCCTGGCTTTCGAAACGGGATAGGTCGGACCTGAGGGCGTCGATGGCTCCCACAGTGGCCTGGTCCTCGGGGAAGGATAAGGCGGCCGAGTCAAGGGCCGACTTGACGGCGGCCCGGGCCGAGGCGAAGCGATGTTGATCGGCCGGGTCGCCGGTGTAAACGAAATGGCGAAGCGGGCCCTCGACGGCGAGGATCGACTCCTCGAGCCGCGAGATGGCCGAGATCTGGGTCTCGGCCTCCTTGGCGGCGCCTACCGAAGCGTTGAGGGAGTCCAGAGGTGGCCCTCCGATGAACCACATGGCCACCAATAGGGCGACGACTGCGACGAAACTGAAGATGGACTTGGCGGCCAGGTGCAACCGCATGCTTTCTACCGCCTCCCAAGGCCGGGGTCCGGGCCGCGGCCGCGCCCATTCACCCGGCGCGGCGCACGAGCAGGCTATCACTTTCTTCTTCGGTCAGAAGGAGCGGGGACTTGAGCCTTGTTTCCGGCTCCCGGAGCGGGGCTTCAGCCGCCGCCACCCCGTTTGCCGTCTGATTCGGCGGTAGTCTGCCTTGACTGCCCCTTGCCCGCGGTGGGACGGACGGGGAGCGATGAAGGAAAAACGGTCGAGGCGTCCAATATAGGTGTTGATGAGGAGGTGGGCCAGGTGAACGAAGGGAACGAAGAGACCCGCGCCTTCAAGCACAAACTCAACCAGGGCGAGGTCAATCCCCGCGAGATCATCCTGTACATCTACGAGGCCCTCAAGGAGCGCGGGCACAATCCGGTCGCCAACATCGCCGGGTACCTCGCTTCGGGGGAACCTGCCTACATCACCGCCCACAGGGACGCTCGTAAACTAGTGCAAAAGCTGGACCGCCTCGACCTCTTGGAGGAACTGGTCCGGTACTATGTCGGGAAGAAATAGGGGAATGGGACGAGGACTGTCCGCCCAGGCAAGGAGACCCGGGGGGCGCCGCTTTGAGTTGCGCGGCGCCTCTTGTATTGTTGTGCCGGACCGCCCTTCGGGCTAGGCCGAAACCCAATGGAGGTGTCCGAAGATGGGAACAGTCGTCGGCTTGGTCGCTTCACAGCGCCGTTTGGGCAACACCGAGGTCATGGTCAAGGAGGCCTTGATGGGTGCCGCCGAGGCCGGGGCCCAAACCAAGCTGATCAACCTGGGGAGGATGCGTGTCCTTCCCTGCAAGGGTTGCATGGCCTGCGTCTTCAAGGGCGAACCGTGCCGGCTTGAAGACGACGTGGCCGGGCTCTATGAGGAAGTGATCGCCTCAGACGGTTTCATCGTTGGGGCACCGACGTATTTCCTCGGGCCGACCGGTGTCCTCAAGACCGCCCTCGACCGAGCCCTGGGCTTCCAAGGGCGGATCCTGGCGGCCGGCACCAAGCCGGCGGTGATCATCGCCACGGCGGGGCTGCCCGAGTGGGACCCGCTGACCATTCCCCTCCTCGGCCAGTTCGCCCTGATCCTCGGCGGTCGCTTGGTCGGGAGCATGACCGCTTACGCACCCGGGCCGGCCCAGTCGCTGCTTGACCCGGCCAATGCTCAGATGGCCCATCATCTGGGTCGGGCGGTGGCCACCGGGGAAGCCTTGCCGACGCCGCCCAACGCTTGCCCGATCTGCCACGGCACGGCCTTCGTGCCGGTCGGCCCGGGCGAAGTTGAGTGCCCACTTTGCCGAGTCCGCGGACGGCTGGAGCCGAGCGAGGACGGGGGACGGCCGAGGATCGTCTTCCCCCCGGAGGCCCTCGGTGACCACCGCTGGACATCGGAGCGGATGGCCAGACACGCGGTGGAATGGATCGGGGCCACCCGCGACCTGTTCAAACGTGACCTCCGCCGAGTGGTGGAGGCCCGAAAGCGTTACGAGGACTGGGAATAGACGGACTTTATCGGCGGGAAAGTCGCGG
>DASXUT010000089.1 GCA_036504675.1 Bacillota bacterium
GGCCGGCCATGCCTTCTGGCCCCAGGAGCCGGGGGGCGGCCCGAGTCACGGACGACCCCGGCAGACCGGGCGAGAACGCCAATAGGCCGAAAATAGCCGACCAAAAGGGGAGCCTCCGGGCTCCCCTTTTTCGCTCACGATTGACTGATCCGAAACGAGCGGGCTCGAGCGGCCGAGGCTCAGCCGGCCACCGACTCCCGACCAAGCTCGAAGGCCTTCAGGTTGAGGTCGATGGTCTTCGGCGGAACGCGGTCCTTGATCACGTTGGTGAGGTCTTCGGGGGAGAAGGGAAGGAGTCCCGTCCCGTAAAGGGCGCCGACCATGACCACGTTCAGCGTCCTCAGGTCCCCGGCCTTCTGGGCCAGGGCGTTGGCGTCCACCCAGCGGAGCTTGGCGCCGAGGCCGGCGACGGCCCCTTCGATCTCTTCCTTCGACGGGTAGCGGGCGACCCCGACCTTGACGTCGACCGGGGGGATGGGTTGGGTGTTGAACAGGGCCAGAGAGCCACGACCCAGGTACTCGCCGCCGATCCGCAGTCCTTCCAGGGGCTCCAGGGCCAGGACGACCTTGGCCGAACCGACGGGGACCAGCGGCCCTTCGACCTTGCCGATGCGGACGTGGGAAGCCACCGCGCCACCGCGCATGGCGGCGCCGAAGGTCTCACCCACGCGGACCCCCATCTGCTCGCCGGTCCTCTCAGCGTAGGCGATGGCCGCGTCGGCGATGAGGTGCGAGGCCAGGATGCTGCCCTGGCCGCCGACACCGGCGACGATCAGATCCAACTTCATCTACCGCACCTCCCCATGAAAGGCATGCCTGGCGCAGATCTGGGAGCAGAGGCCGCAGTCCGTGCAGGCGTCCGGGTCGACGCCGGCCTTCTTGCGGGCCGCGTCATAGGTGATCGCCGGGCAGCCGAACTGGAGGCACAGCCGGCAGCCGTTGCAGAGGTCTTCGTTGACGGCGGTGGTCGTCTTGCGGTTCTTCTGGCGGCGCCAGAACTGCAGGCGGCACTCGCTCTTCAGGATGACCACGGACGGCCCGTCGAACTCGACGCCTTCCTTGATGGCCGCTTCGGCGGCCTTGACGTCGTAGGCCGAAGCCTCGATGACCTTGCTGATACCCAGGGCCTTGCAGGCGTTGGCGATGTCGATGGTCGGGGCCTCGGCGGCGGTGGCGCTCTTGCCGGTGGTCGGGTTCGGCTGGTGGCCGGTCATCGAGGTCCAGCAGTTGGCGAAGACGAGGAAGGTGATCGGGGCCTTGGAGTAGGCCGCGTTGGCCACGGCCGGCAGGGTGGCGTGGAAGAAGGTCGAGTCACCGGCCACCGCCAGGACCTTGCCGTCCCGGTAACCGGCCTGAGCCTGACCCTGGGCCATCCCGATGCCGCTGCCCATCACGTAGAGGGTGTCGAGGATCTCGTAAGGGGACTCGATCCGGTACTTCTGCGAACGGGCGTCGGTCGGCTGGACCGGGCGCGAGGAGACGCCGTAACCGGCCTGCTCGTAGCAACCAATGTCGCCATTGACGATGTGGGTGCCGGGGATGTGGCGGAGGACTTCCCTGACCGCCCAGTAGCTGCCGAGATGGGAACAGCCGGGGCAGAGGGCCGACGAGCGGGCGGCGACCAGCGAAGTCGCGGCCTTCACGGCTTTGGCGGACCTGGTGGGCTCGGCCGCGCTCAGGGCGGCGACCTTGCGGACGGCCCCGTCGGCGAGGTCCGGGTTTAGCTCACCCCAGAGGGGCAGGACGCCGCCGTTGCGCTTGCCCTTGATGGCCGGGGCCTTGGACAGCCGCGCGGCGATCGTGCTGACCTGGTCTTCGATGACCGGGTCGCCCTCTTCGACCACCAGGACCACGTCGGAGGCCTCGAGGAGCTTCTGGACCTTCTTCTCGGGAATCGGGAAGGCCAGACCCAAGCGGAGCATGTGATGGGCGACGCCCAGGTTATCAAGGGCTTCGGTGACGTAGGCCGCGCCCAGTCCGGAGGTGATCACCCCGAGCTTGGCGCCGGGGGTGAGGGTCAGGCGGTTCCAGGGGGTCTCCTCGACGTAGGCCCGGGCCTTGTCCAGGGCCCCGTGAAGCCAGCGGTGCTTGTCGACGGCCCCCGGGGGACCGTAGACGTTCCAGCGGTAGGTCAGTTCATAATGCTTGTTGAAGCCGAGCTTGCGGACGGGAGCGACCGGCTCGCCGAGGCGGACGTCGCCGCTGGCGTGGGACAGGCGGCTGACCGAGCGCAGAAAGACCGGGAGTTCGATGGCCTCGGACAGGCGGACGGCCTCGGGGACCATGTCCTTCGCTTCCTGCTGGTTGGCCGGCTCGAAACAGGGGATCTCGGCGTAGGCCGCGGCGAACCGCGTGTCCTGCTCATTGGAAGAGTAGTGGGCTCCGGGGTCGTCGGCGACGACGACGATGAGGGCCGAGGGAACGCCGGTGTAGGAAAGGGTCATGAAGGTGTCCATGGCCACGTTCAGGCCGGCGTTCTTCATCGCCACCATCGCCCTGGCCCCGACCAGCGCGGCCCCGGTGGCCACTTCGAAGGCCACCTTCTCGTTGGTGCTCCACTCGACGTACATTCCGGTTTCCGCGGCCGACTTGGCGAGGACCTCGCCGATCTCCGACGAGGGTGTCCCGGGGTAAGCGGCCATGAGGCTGATGCCCGCCTCAATCGCCCCCCGGGCGATGGCCTCGTTGCCCATCAGAAGCACCCTTCGGCCGGCCCGTTCTGCTGCGATCGCTGCCATTGACTGGCCTCCTCCGTGATAGGTCTATCGAATGTTTGAGTCGTCAGGTAGTCTTGGGTTCTGCGTCACTGGCCGACCCCGCGGCCGCCTTCCGGCCCTCGTTGTCCCGGCCCGCCCCAGCCTTGGGGCTGAGGGCCCGGACCTGGTCGATAACGTCGCGGATGTGCCGCGAGACCGCGGTCTCAGCGGCCGCGGGATCCCGCGCGGCGATGGCCGCGCTGATCTCCTGATGCTGCCTGGCCGAGAGAAGGTCCCGGCCCTCCATGGCGAAGACCGCCCGTCGGTCGGCGGCCGCCCAGGTCCCCGGACCCAGCTTCAATAGAAAGGTATTGTGGCTGGCCCGGGCCAGCGAGGTATGGAAGGCCCGGTCGAGCCGGGCCAGGGCCTCCGAATCAAAGGTCCCGGCCTTGACCCCGTCGGCCATCTCGTCGGCCAGTCGCTCCAGTTCGGCCAGGTCCTCAGGGGTGGCGCGGCCGGCGGCCAGACGGGCCGCCTTGGCCTCCATCGCTTCCCGCACCTCGAGGAGGTCCAGAACCTCCGACTCGAAGGCTTTCAGCCAGGAGAGAAGGATCTTCGGCGGCTCGGCCGGGTCGGCGGCGCTCATAACGAAGCAGCCCCGCCCGTGGCGGACTGCGACCGCGCCCATCGTCTCAAGGATCCTCAGGGCCTCCCGGATACAGTTGCGGCTGACCTCGAACTGAGCGGCCATGGCATTCTCCTCCGGCAATTTGTCGCCGGGGTTCAGCCCGCCCGCCTGGATCGTCTCCAGCACTTGCTGGACGACGTGCTCGGCTTTTCGCACCCCGCCAAAAGGTTTGAACACCCACCTGACCTCCTTTGCGCTAGTTGTCCAGTCATTCTACAACTATGCTCTGGTCCTCATACTTCGCTGGGGGTTTTGGAAACCCTTTCGAATTCCCACCGGGGTCGAGAAAAATCTTGGACCGAGGCGCCAGGCGGGGCTCGGAGACGAAAAAGAATCTTTGCCGGCGCCGCCGAAGAGAAGGAATCCGGGCATAAGGGGAGAAAAACTTACTCCAGTTGTAGAATGACTCTACAGCGATTTCTACAGTCACTAAGGGGGTCTTCATCGAGATGCGTGTCGCCGTACTGGGCGGAGGAAATGGAGCCTTCATCACCGCGGCCGACCTGGCGGGTCGTGGTCACCAGGTAAGGATCTTCGAGGTGCCGGAATTCGCCAAGGCCCTCGACGGGGTCAGGGAGCGCGGGGGGATCGAGCTCGAAGTCCGCGGGAACCTCGACCTTCCGGCCGGATTCTTCCCGGTCGAGGCGACCGCCGACGCGGCCAGGGCGGTCGAGGGGGCCGAGGCCGTCCTCTTGGTCGTTCCGGCCTTCGGGCAGAAGCGTTTCGCCCAGCTCGTCGCGCCCTACCTCAAGGACGGCCAGGTCGTCATGATGAGCCCGGGGAACTTCGGCGGGGCCATCGAGTTCGCCCGGACCCTCAAGGAGAGCGGCTGCAAAGGCCGGCCGATCATTATGGAGAGCGAGTGCATGATCTACTCTGGCTTCAAGGGCGGCCCGTCATCGGCCTGGGTCAGCGGGTTCAAGAACGGGATGAAGGCGGCCGCCTTCCCGGCCGTCGACGGCGAGCGGGGGATCAAGGTCCTGAAGCAGATCTACCCCTTGGTCCAGCTGGCCGACGATGTCATCGAGACCGGGCTCGGCAACGTCAACACCGTCTTCCACGCGCCCATCCTGGTCCTCAACGCCGGCCGGGTGGAGTCGGACAAGGACGAGTTCCTCTTCTACTGGGAGGGCTGTTCACCGTCGGTCGGCCGGGTGGTCGAAGGCGTCGAAGCCGAACGCCTGGCCATCGGCCGGGCGCTCGGGACCAAGCTTCCGCCGTTCCTCGAGGTCATGCTCGGCTGGTACGGCCATCAGGGGGCTAAGGGCGAGACCCTGGCCAAGGTCATGGCCACCAACCCGGCCTATGAATGGGACACCGCCCCGCGCAACCTGCGTCACCGCTTCCTGATGGAGGACATCCCCTACGGGATGGTCCCCATGGAGGAACTCGGCCGCCTGGTTGGAGTGAGGACCCCGCTCACCACCGCCGTCATCGAGCTGGCCTGTGAGCTCCTCGGCGAGGACCTGCGGGTCAAGGCCCGCGGCCTGAGCTACCTTGGCTTGGCCGGGCTGAACAAGGAGCAGTTCATGGAGGTCATGAAGACCGGCAAGGGCTATTGGCCGGCCGGCCGCTGAGTGGGTTGAGGGGCATCACCGCCGCGAAGCGCCTTCCGGCGGTTACGGCCCGGGTGGGGGGAAAGCCCCCCGCCCGGGCCTTTGCGATTCGGCCGGGTCCCCGTCTTCGGGGCCATCTGTGAAATTCTTCACGGCAACGGTTTCCATTCTAGAGGATTCGCACAGTTTTGGGCGAAGTGAACCATCAGAACATCAGGTGGTCCGACCACTCGGTCATACAGTCATCAACAGGAGGTGATAGGTGAATTGCTGTTCCGGCCGGTGCAGGCCGTGAGCAACTCGCGCCAGGTGGCGGAGCAGGTGAAGAGGCTGATCGACGAGGGGACCCTGACCCCGGGGGACCGGCTCCCGTCCGAACGGGAACTGGCCGTTCAGTTCGGGGTCAGCCGAGCCACCATCCGTGAGGCCGTCCGAAGCCTGTCGACCCTGGGGCTCCTGGAGGTTCGGCAAGGGGTCGGAACGTTGGTTTCGCACCACGCCACGACCCTCGAGGATCCGGCCTACTGGGCGCCATGGCTGAGCGATCACCGCGAGGACGTCATGGCCCTCCTGGAGGTCCGCGAGGCCCTTGAGGTCAAGGCGACGAAGCTGGCCGCCGAGGCGGTTGCCAAGGGCTCTCCCGGGGTCGCCGAACACCTCGTCGCCCTGGCCAAGAACGTGGCCGACATGGAGGACGCCGCGCGGCGGGTTGACGTCAGTACGCTGGAACGGTTCGACCTCGAGTTCCACGTCATCCTGGGCCAGATGTCCGGCAACCGCTACCTGCTGCGCCTGGCGAAGTCCATCAACCACGTCTTTCCCGATCGCCGGGCGGTCCTGGCCCTTCCGGGCCGCGCCGCCCAGTCCCTCGAGGAGCACCGTCGGATCGCCTCGGCCATTCAGGAAGGACGCCCGGCGGAGGCCGGCCAGGCCTATTCGGATCACCTCAGGTCGCTGCAGGCGACGATCGAGGAGATCGAAGGGGAGTGACCCGTGAACCCACCCATCTACCTGTCCGCGGCTGATTGCCGGGGACTGCTCACGCCCGATGACGTACTGGCGGCTGTGGAGACCACCCTGCGCGGCGAGGCCACTGGGGAAGTCGGTTGGCCGAGTCCGCGCAACCTCAGCATGAAGGATCGTCTGGGCAACCACTACCACCTCAAGGCCTGCGTCCTCGAGGGCACGCCGGTGGCCGGGATCAGGTTGGTCAGCCACCAGGCCGATGAAGCCCGAGGGACCGCCACGCGCTGGATCGTCCTGATCGATCCGGCCACGGCTCTGCCCCTGGCCATCGTCGACGAGACCTGGAACTACGCTCAGCGGACGGTGGCCGCGATGGCCGTCGCCGCCCGCGCCCTGGCCACATCCAAGACCCAGAGTCTGGGCCTGGTCGGGGCCGGCCGTCTGGCGGCCTCGGCCCTGACCTACTACAGCCGGGTTTTCGATCTGACCGAGGTCCGGATCGCCTCTCGGCGCGTCGAGACCCGCACCGAACTGGCCGATTCCGCCCGGCGCGAGCTGGGTCTCGAGGCCCGGCCGGCGGCCTCCATCGCCGACGCGGTCCGGGGGGCCGATCAGGTCCTCACCTGCACGAGTTCGGGGAACGAGCTCCTGTCCGAAGAGTGGATTTCGCCCGGGGCGGTGGTCTCCTCACTGGAGACGGCCGAGCCGGGGGCCGGACTGTTCAAGGCGGCCGACCTTCGCGTCGTCGACAGCCGGGAGCAGCTACAGAAAGAACTGGTCGAGTGCTACGGTCCCGAGGCGCCGGGCCTCATCGGCACGACCATCAGCGAGGTCCTCGCCGGACGGCATCCCGGCCGGACTTCGAGCGGTCAACGGATCCTCGTCGTGTCTCAGGGGCTCGCCAGCTTGGACGTGGCTGTGGCGGAGAAGGCCTACCGCTTGGCCCGGTCCCGCGGGCTCGGTGCCGCCCTGCCCATCACCCTAGGCTAGCGGGAGGAGAACCATGCCGGCAGTCATCGTTGAGTTCTGGGAAGGTCGCACGGTCGAGCAGAAGCGCCGCCTGGTCAAGGCCATCACCAAGGCGATGGTCGACGAGGCCGGTTCCGACCCGACCCACCTGCACGTGATCATCCACGACGTGGCCAAGGATAGCTGGGGCCGCAACGGAAAGCTCGGGGTCGACCTAATGGCCGAACCGAAGGAGGCGGCCGCGCCGGCCGCCCCGGTGCCGGCCGCCCCGGCGCCGGCCATCAACAGAGTGTCCCACCTGCTCCTTTTCGTCCAGGACCTGGACCGGGCGCTCGATTTCTACGTCGGTCTCCTCGGGCTCCAGATTCGCGAGCGGACGGTCAGGCCCGACGGCCGGGCTTCGGCCTCGACCATTCAGGGGCTTGGCCTGACCACTTTCCCCGCCGGGGAAGTCAAGGGCAAGACCGTCGAACACATCGCTTTCCGCTGCCCCGAGGGGGTCGAGCCGATCGTCGAGAAGCTCAAGGCGGCCGGGGTCGCCTTCGACGGGCCGAAGCGCTCGCCCTACGGGATGTCCGTTTACTTCCGCGATCCGGATGGCAACCGACTGGAGTGTCACGATTCCACGGGTGTATGAGGCCGACATCAAACCATGCAGAGGGGGTTCCAAATCGATGACGCTTGCCAGGTCCCCGAGGTCTCGCGGTTTGGTCAGGGTCCTAGTCGCGCTGCTCGCAATGACGATGGTCGCCTCTCTCGTCCTGTCCCTTTCCGGTTGCAAGAAGAAGCCCACGGTCAAGGGCCAGACCCTGAAGATCGCCTTCAGCTCCGCCCCTGACGGGATCGACGTCGTCGGCTATAAGGTCGCCGAGATCCTCAAGGCGGAAGGGATCAACGTCGAGTACATGTACGCCGACGGCGGGCCCAAGGCCGTGCAGGCCCTTCTGGCGGGCCAGGCCGAAGTGGTCGCCACTTCCCTCGAGGATATCGTCAACGCCGGTCTCTATGGCTTTGCCCTGAACCGGCCGAAGAACCTCTACACCCTGGTCGGCTCGAAGAGCATCAAGACCCTCGAAGACCTTAAGGGCAAGAACCTTGGCGCGGCCGACCCCGGCTCGATCGCCAACATCATCGCCGACGCCATCTTCACCAAGCACAACATCCCTCTGGATGCGGTCAAGCGGATCCAGATCGGCGGCAACAGTGCCCGGTCGTCGGCCCTCCTGGCCGGCAAGGTCGACGCGGTGTGGGTCTACGGTGGTAACTACCTGAAGCTGCGGCGCGAAGGTTTCACGACCCTGACCACCCTGGTCGCCGACTACCCCGGGGTTCACGACGATATGTGGGCGGCCAAGAAGGAATGGCTCGACGCCCATCCTGACCTGGCCGTGGCCATCTGCAAGGCGCAGATCGCCGCCGCCAAGTGGTTCAAGGACAAGCCGGATGAGTGGCTGGCCCTGGCCAAGAGCAAGGTCGAGGCCCTCGATGAAGTCGACGCCAAGGAACTTTACAACGTCCTCAAGGAGAACGACATGTATCCGGTCGATGGCCTCCTGACCATGGAGACCATCAAGACCACGGCCGACTTCCTGATCAAGGCCCAGTCGATTCCCGACAAGCCGGTCGAGACCTGGGCCACCGATAAGTACATGAACCAGGCCCGGAAGGAGCTCGGCATCACCAAGTAGCTGACCAAGGGCCCAAAGACGAGGGGTGAGAAGAACTGACGACCCATATCGAAGTCAAGGGCGTTTCCAAAGCCTATCCTGACTACCAGAACGGCAAAGAACACATCGTCCTCCGCGACATCAACCTGAAGATCAGACCGAACGAGTTCGTCTGCCTTCTGGGCCACAGCGGTTGCGGCAAGACGACCCTGCTGAAGATCATGGACGGGATGATCCCCACCGACGAGGGCCAGGTCCTCCTGTCAGGCCGGCCGCTCACCGAGTCCCTGAACGACGTGGGCTTTGTCTTCCAGGACGTGGGGCTGTTCGCCTGGCGCAACGTCCTCGACAACGTCGCCCTCGGACTTCAGGCCCGCCGGGTCAACAAGGCGGAACGTGACAAGGTCGCCAAAGAGCACCTCAAGGCGGTCGGCCTGGAGAAGTGGGGCCATTACTTCCCCTATCAACTGTCAGGCGGCATGCAGCAGCGCGTCGGGCTGGCCCGGGCCCTATCCACGTCGCCCAAGGTCCTCCTCATGGATGAGCCCTTCGGGGCGGTCGACGCGATGACCCGCCACACCCTTCAAGTCGAGCTGGCCCGCATCTGGGAGCAGTCCCGGGTCACCGTGGTCTTCGTCACCCATGACGTCGACGAGGCCATCTTCCTGGCAGACCGGGTCATCGTCATGGGGGAGGCCAAGGTCATCAAGTCGGTCGATGTCGACGTCCCTCGGCCGCGTTGGAATGAGGCCTCCCGGGCGAGCGCCCGCTACGTCGAGATCCGGGCTGAGCTGATCCGCACCCTCGAGGGCGGAGACACGACGGGGGGTGGCGCCCAATGAGCGCGACCGAGAAGAGCACCGTAACCCCGGCGACCACCACCGTGCCGGCGCCGGAGTGGAAACCGACCCGTAAGAAGGTCAGCTGGTGGTCCAGCATCAGGGTGCAGGTCCTGTCGGTCGGCACCTTCATGATCCTCTGGCAGCTCCTGGCCCGGAACCTCAACCCGATCCTGATGCCCACGCCGAGCCTGGTGGTCAACGCCTACGCCGACCTGATCCACAAGGGAGCCCTCCAGAAGGCTTTCATGGTCAGCTTGTCGGACATGGGCTACGGCTACATCATCGCCGTCGTCATCGGTTCCATCCTCGGGGTCCTGATGGGACGCTTCAAGACGGTGGAGAAGATCATCTCGCCTTACGTCAGCTTCTTCATGGCCACACCGACCGTGGCCCTGGTGCCGCTGGTCATCATCTGGTTCGGTTTCAGCCAGCCGGCCCGGGTCTTCCTGGTGGCCACGGTGGCCATCTGGCCGGTGGCCATCAACACGGCCATGGGGGTCAAAGTCCTCCCGCGGGTGCTGCGTGAAGTGGGCTGGGCCTTCCGGCTCACCGAAGCCCAGTTCATCCGGTGGGTCGCCCTCCCCAACGCCGTGCCTTACATCCTGGCCGGTCTGCGGGTCGCCCTGGGACGGGCCGTGGTCGGCATGATCGTCGCCGAGATGACCATGGAGCTCGTCGGTCTGGGCGGCTTGGTGATGGTCTACGGCAACGCCTTCAAGACCGCTCACCTGATCGCCGGGGTCATCACCTCGGCCGTCTTCGCCGTCTTCGCCAGCGTCGTCATGGACGTCATCAGGGACAAGTTCTTCCCATGGATCAAGGGAGCCTCGGGCTAGACCGACCCCAGGTCCCGACCGTAATAGCGACAGATTAACAACCAAGCCCCCTTCCGCGCTTCGGCGGAAGGGGGCTTTCTTTTCCATAACGCACCATGAGTTGGTTGACAGAATACGATAGACCGCCGATATTGTTCTGGCGCCCATCTGGGAGGGGAGACCGGGCCTTGATAACCAAAGGAAAGCCTGAACCAATGAACCTCGGCACCCTGTTCCGGCGGGTCGCCCCGCAAGGGCTTGTCGGGCGCCTCGCCTCACCCCGAGTGCCCGGCCAGGTCCTGGTGAAGTTCTACCCGGAGGCCACGAACTTCCACATGAACACGGCCCACCGGAGCGTCGGCGCGAAGGTCATGGGCCGCCTCGACAAGGTCGGGACCCAGGTGGTGAGCGTTCCATGCGGCCAGGAGCGCCGCTATGTCGGCCTCTATGCCCGGCGCAAGGTGGTCTGTTTCGCCGAGCCGAATTACCTCGTCCACGCCCTCTACACGCCGAACGACCCATACCTTGTGGGGACCTATGAGAGCTCGCACGACGGGGCGATGGCCCAGTACTGGCTGCCGAAGATCGCCGCCCTGGAGGCCTGGGACGGAGTCAAGTCCTTGACCAACGGGCCGATCCTGGCCATCGTCGACACCGGTATCGACTACAATCACCCCGACCTGGCTTCCAAGATGGTCAGGGACGCCTCGGGGAAGGTCATCGGGCACAACTTCATCGACGGCACCGACGACGCCCTCGACGACAACGGTCACGGCACCCATTGCGCGGGCATCGCCGCGGCGGCCACCGACAACGCCGTCGGGGTGGCCGGGGTGAGCTTCAACGCGGTCAGGCTGATGCCGGTCAAGGTCCTCGACAAGGGCGGCAGCGGGTCGGTGGCCAACGTCGCGGCCGGCGTGACCTGGGCCTCCGATCATGGGGCCAAGATCATCAGCCTGAGCCTCGGCGCCTCGACCTACTCGCAGACGCTACAGGACGCCATCCGGCACGCCCATTCGGAGGGGGCCATCGTCGTCGCCGCCGCCGGCAACGACGGTCGGGCCATCGCCAACTACCCCGGGGCCAACCTTTACGCCCTGGGCGTGGCGGCGACCGGCCCGGACGACCTCTGCGCCGGCTTCTCCAACTGGAACATCGGGGTCGGCGTGGCCGCTCCCGGTGTCGCCATCCTATCGACCCTGCCGAGCCATCAGGTCGACCTGAACAGCTACGGTTACCGGCAGGACTATGATTGCCTCGACGGGACGTCCATGGCCACGCCCGTGGTCAGCGGCCTCTTGGGACTGCTCCTGGCGGCCCAGGCCGGAATCGACCCGGGTGAGGCCGTCGGCCGGCTCCAGGCCACGGCCAGGAACGTGGCCGCCACCGCCGGAGACGGTTGGGGTACCCACTACGGCTACGGTCGGGTCGACGTCCAGGCCTGCCTGGCCGGGGCCGCCCGCCAGGGCAAGGTCGGTTCGATCTATGGGCAGGTCGTCAACGGATACGGCATCCCGGTCAAGTTCGGCAAGGTCTCGGCCAATGGCAAGTCCACCCGCACCGGCTTCGACGGCATGTTCCGCCTGGCCAACCTGCCGGCCGGGACCCACAGTCTCACCGGTGGCCGCGGCTGCCCGCGGTCAAAGAGGACGGCCGGCACGACCGTGGAAGTCAAGCCGGGCCGAGACACTCTGGTCACGCTGACCGTCAAGGGCTGAAGCAAGGGTCCCGCCTCCCTGCACTCCCCGCCTGGCGCCCGGCGCTCCTGCCGGGCATCTCTTTCACTCCGCGGCCGTCAAGCCGGCGGGCTCGGTGGCGTCGGCCCGCGTCAGGGCGTTCGTGACGACGAGGAGTCCGACCGCGGCGACGGTGGCCATCCAGAACGGGGCGGTGGGGAGGAGTTGCTTCAGGAAACCCACCAGGGGGACGACGACCACTGTCGACAGGCTGACCAGCGTGCCCATAGACCCGAGGCACACGCCGCGGATGGACTCATCGACGGCGTGGACCCTGAAGGCATCGTTGGAGATTACTCCCCACTGGAAGAAGAAGTTGATCAGCAGGTAACCGAGGGCGATCCCGGCGAGGTTCCGTTGAACCATCCAGAGCAGGGCGCACAGCCCGAGGCCGAGGCAGGCGAGGGCGAGGACGCGGTGGGGTCCGAAGCGGGCCACCGCCCGCCCGCCGAGCGGGCTGGACGCCGCGCCGACCGCCGCCCCCAGGGCGAAGAACAGGTTGATCTGAGCCTTGGACAAGCCCATCGCGTCACTGGCATGGAGGGACATGAACGGCCCCCAGTTGGCCATGACCAGGACCACGTTGCTGAGGACCAGCGACAAAAGGACCAGGCGCAGGCGTCCGCTGAAGATGTGGCTGAAGGCGAAGGGCCGGCTGCCCGTGGCCTTCGGCCTTGTCTCCCGAAGCAGGAGATGGCGCACGGTCGCCGTGGACATGATTACTGCGGCGGTGATCAGGAAGAGTCCCCTGGCCCCGATGGCCGGTAGGAGCCTGGCCCCGAGCAATGGGCCGATGACGATCCCCACGGCGATGACCCCTTCCAGGAGGCCGAAGGCGTGCCCGCGGCGTTCCGGCGGGACCGACTCGCCGACGAAGGGCATGAAGACCGGCGATTGGAGGGCATTGAAGGCGTTCCAGAAGACGTAGACGATGGCGAAGGGCAGCCACGACGGCATGAACGCGGCCGTCCCGATGGCCAAGGCGCACAGGTAGGTGGGATAGACGACGATCGGGAAGCGGCCGAAGCGGTCGCCCCATCGCCCCCCCTGATATTGGCTGAACGCGGCGGCCAACGCCCAGGCGGCGAAGGCCACGCTGATTTGCAGGTCGCTCGCCCCAAGGTCGCGCATGATCAGCGAAAGGATGGGGTTCCAAAGCATCACCGAGCCGACGTTGAGGGCCGCCGTCACGGTCATCACCGGGATGTTTCTAGCCGTCGACAAGTCCGCACCTCCAGGCAGACTGCTATTCCATGCCGGTCGGGGGAGTTCCTGCCGTATCCCGCGCCGGAGCCGCGGAGATAATACGGCCGGAAGCGAAGCCTTGGAGAAGGAGGGAACGACAAGTGCCGAAGGGCCACATCACTCAGCGGGAACTGCTGCAACTCGAGGACTGCATCGGGATCAACGAGATTCTCGTCAAGAAGGGCGAGTTCTTCGCCGGCCTGGTCCAGGAGACCACCGCCAAGGAAATGATCGAGCGCCACGGCAAGGAGCACGAGCGCCACATCCAGGACCTGGTCCAGTACATCAAGTCATCGACCCCGAACATGCAGTGACCCGGGCGGCGGCCGGCGCCGCCGCAATCACGATGAAGGCGAGGTGCGACAAAGGTGACTCCCAACGTCAAGAGTGGCGGCAAGATGGATGAGAAGGATCTTCTCACCGACCTACTGATGACCCACAAGTACCTGATCGACAACTACAGCCAGTCGACGGTCGAGTCAGCCGACCCCAAGCTGAGAGACCTTTTCCATAAGCTGTGTACGGAGTGCCTCCGCGACCAGGACGAGATCTTCAACCACATGAACTCCCATGGCTGGTACAAACCACCTGAGGCGAGCGTCCAGGAGATTCAGAAGGCTGAGCAGAAGTTCAGCCAGACCGTCTCCCAGATGGGCATCCAGCAACAGTCCTGATCGGCGGGCGCCATCCCAAGCAAGGATCCGGGCCAGCCATCACGGGCAGTTGAACGACCGGCGGCGGGCATGCTATCTCCGAAAGGAGACGATCGCATGCCCGCTTCTTATGATCGACGCCGCGGCCCCGAGCGGCCGGTGACGCCCCCGACGGGCGTCGGACCATCCGTTCCCGGCGACCCAGATACTCTGGTCGACGTCGACTCGCCGGACGACTTCTCGCCCGGACCATTGGCGGGGGAGGATCCGGGGGTCATCACCGACTGGCCGGATGCAGACGACGAAGGAATCGTGCCGGTGGACGAGGGGCTGGAGGAGACGGCCAACCTCCGCCGGTCCATCGAAGAGCTTCCTTGAGGGCAAACGCCTTCGAGATCCGCGAGGGGCTCCACTGGGTGGGGATTCCCGACCCTGCCCGGAGGCGCTACGAGGTGATCATCCCGACGCCCTATGGGACGACCTACAATTCGTACTTGCTGATGGGCGAGAAGACCGCCGTCATCGAGGTGGCCGACGACAAGGTGGCCGATAGCTACCTCGACCTCTGTGGGCGGGTCCTCGACGGAGCCAAGCCGGATTACGTCATCCTGGACCATGCCGCGCCGAATCACTCTGGTTCCCTCCTCCGCCTGCTCAAGGCGTACCCGGAAGCCGAGGTCGTGACCTCGGAGGTGGGGGCCCGCTTCGTCAGGGAGATCACCAGGGTAGACCCGGACATCCGGGTCGTCCGGGAGGGGGACCGCCTGGACCTCGGCTTGGGCCGCGTCCTCACCTTTATCGAGGCCCCCTTCATGCCTTGGCCGGACTGCCTTTTTACCTGGGTGGAGAGCGAGCGGGTCCTCTTCAGCGGGGAGGCCTTTGGCGCTCACTTCGCCGCGGGCGTGGCCGCCGATGGAAGCGACGACTATGCCATCGCCTATCGCGACTTCTATCAGGCGATCATGCACCCCTTCGAGGCGCAGGTGCGGGAGGCCGTGGCCAAGCTGTCCGACCTCCCGATCGAGGTGATCTGCCCCGCCCACGGGCCGATCCACCAGGTCCGCGCGAGACGCTGGGTCCAACGATACGCGGAGTATTCGGCCCGGCCGAGGAAGGAAGCCCCGGTCGTCGCCGTGGCCTACGCTTCGGCCTACGGCTACACCAGGCAACTGGCCGAGGCCATCGCCAAGGGGATCGGCGAGGCCGGCGCCGTCATCGCTCAGGTCTACGACCTGGCCATGGTCGGACCGGAGGGCCTGGCCAGGCACATCGAGGCGGCCGACGGCGTCCTGATCGGGTCACCGACCCTCAACCGCGACGCCGCCCGTCCGGTCTGGGCGCTGCTCAGTCACGTCTCGCCGGTGCTCTGCCGGGGGAAGCCGGCGGCCGCCTTCGGCTCGTACGGCTGGAGCGGAGAAGCCGTCGGCCTGCTGGAAGATCGACTGAGGGGTCTGCAGCTCGACGTGAGGTCGCCCGGCCCGCGGGTCAAGTTCGCCCCGGCCGCCGAGGACCTCGAGCGAGCCCGCCAATATGGGCGGGAGTTCGCCGAGAGGGTCAAGGTTTAGTCCAGCTAGGACAGGAGGCAGTCGGGCCAAGGGAGAAACTCCCGTTATTGGACGGGGGTGTTGGTTTGTTCCAGGGGATCACGCTAATCACCGCCGCGGCCGTAGCCGCGGCCATCCATGCCTTGGCGCCCGACCATTGGCTGCCCTATGTCCTTCTGGCTAAAGGCCGCGGTTGGCCGTTGGCCAGGGCGCTGCAGGTCACGGCGGTCGGAGCCGTCAGCCATCTGGCCTCCACGACCATCCTTGGCTTCGTCATCGTCTTCCTCGGCGCCGGAGCCACTGAGCGCTTCGGCCGTTCGGCCGAGCTCTACAGCAGCCTCCTGGTCATCGCCCTGGGGGTCTATCTGCTGTGGGCCGGGCGCAGGGGGCGCGGCCACCACCACGAGCACGGACACCACCACCAAGATCACTCTGAGGCCCACGCCCACCGCGAGCACGACCGTCGGTCCCGCTCCGACCTCAGCCTTGGAGCCCTCCTCGGGGCCCGGCCGTGCGCCGAATCCATTCCCATCTTCATCGCCGCCAGCACCTGGGGCGTCTTCACCTCCCTCGGGGCGGTGGCCGCCTGGGCCGTCGTCACCATTGGAGCGATGCTGACGGCCGTCTGGCTATCCCTGCTAGGCCTGGGAGCGGTGCGGTTGGAATTTCTCGAGCGGCATGGCGAGGCCCTCAGCGCCTGGCTGATCATCATGATCGGGGTCATCGTCCTCGCTCTGGCCATCTGAGACTCCTCCGTCAAACCCTCCAATAACGGCGCGACCCGGACCGCTCTTGGTCCGGGTCGCTTGCATTCCCCGTTCGTCCGCCAGGCTCAGGTCACCGGGACGACCTCCTCGGCCGGACCGTGCCAGGCGTGGAACCAGACCTGGCCGCTGAACCCGTTGACGCTCAGGATGCCGTAAGGCTTTCCGCCGCTCAGGACGGTGAAGTTGTAATAGCCATAGAAGG
>DASXUT010000090.1 GCA_036504675.1 Bacillota bacterium
CTCTGTTCAATACCCTATGTGAGTCACCGTTCCTCGACTTGCCGGCTCTGTCGCTGGGCATTGGACGCATGCGCGGGCGGGACCGAGGCCGTAGGAGGTCCCAGGAGGCCCTGATTCTCGGGGCAAGGCCTGGATGTATCCACGGGGGGTCTGGCGTTGAAACCAACCGTGGCTCCGCCAGCCGAGAAGGCCGATTTTCGGCCTGGCCATGCCGGCGGGAAGGAAGCTACTGACAGATAGCCAATGAAAGATGCAGGGGTGGTCTAGATGGGATCCTCGGCCGAGAAGCCCAAGGTCATCCCGATCCGCCCGGCCGCCGACCGGCTCCCCCGGGTCGACTCCATCGAGGTGGAGATGACCACGACCTGGGAAGAGATCGCCAAGGACGTTCTATGCGAGGCCGAAGAAGAGCGCCGAAAGAGACGGTGCCGGTTGAAGGCCATCAGAAGCCCCGGAGACGGAAAAGGCCCTCCCTGATCAAGAGGAGGGCCTGCTATTTCGACAGCCGATCTCGAAATGGGAATCTCTTTACCGGGCTCATTGTCGCCGCCTCAATCCGCAGAAGCTGAAGGAGTTCCGGCGAGGCGCCTACGAGCTTGAGCTGATCCCCGCCTACCCGCCGTTTCCGTCGGATGACGTCAAAGCCGAGGTCTCTCAGGGCGCGGACGTGGCGCTGGACCGTCCGCTTGGAGCAGCCGAGCTTGGCGGCGAAGTCGTGGTAGGTCCAGCTGTCGTCTTGGAGCATGATGAAGAGCAGTTGCAGGACCTTGAAGGCCTCGCGCTCGATGGGATCGCGCAAGTCGGGAGGCAGCCGCCGGGGCTTGGCCGGCCGGGCGACCCGGGCGGCTTCGAGGGCATCAGACATTGTCCCGTAGGCGTGCCGGATCTGCATGGGCGAGGGCGAGGCGGCCGGGTGCCCGGGCCGCCATTGCTCATAGGCCCGCTGGGTGAACCCAGGTCCCAGCGCGGCCGCCGCCTCTTTCAGCGCCTGTTGAATCTCCGCTCGTGCAAACCTTGGGGGGCGCGGCATCATCAATCACCATCGATCTCATTGAGGTTAGCGCCTTCCTCACAGTCACCGGCGGAAGAATCAGCCGACAACTGCTTTGATCCGGTAGTACAAGGAATCCACCACGTCCTCCGGTTTACGCCAGAAGATGTGGTTGAAGTGGCTGGTGTCAAAGTGGAGTTGCTCCTCTTCGTCCTTTCTACAGAGCCATATCACGGGTAGACCCAAAGCGTGGGCATAGCCGGCCTCGAAGTATACCCCTCCTCTTTGAAGCGTGAAATCTGCCACCATGAACCTACTCTTGCGAATCTCTACGATTATCCGATCATCGATTTTCTCAACGTGCTCTAGTTTCCACATGACTAAGGGGCTGTACTCAGCCTTAAGGATTGCGGGCTCAATGCCCTGGTTATAAAGGTCTTTGAGGTCGTCGTGAAAGGACATGGCCACAAAGGCTTGGTTCGAAGCTATGGATGACTTCTGCAGTTCCTCGTACCTCTCCCAGCCGGGGACCGTGAGGATGCACATTCCGTTGGCCCAAGAGACAAAACCCGTTTCCACTAGGTGGCGGAGGAATTGCCCAAATTCGTCCGCGTTGCGCGCATGGCAGACGGGGTAATCGAAAATGTGGCTAAGTCCGAGCCTATGGCCTGGATATGGCGAGTGGGATGCGATATGGTACAGGAGGCGGTTGAGTCTATCTGAAACGCTCATGCCGCGCCTGAGTCTAACGACTGCCTTGATGCTCTCCTTGTCAAAGGTTATGGGATTACCTTGATCTGCCCTGTTGCGGGCTTCACCCGAGAGAAAGTGTCGATCATCATAGAATTCTCTCAGGGGGTCCCTATACCTCATGAGTGAGTCCTCAACGTAGTACTGTCCGCACCAGCGGCACTGCATTTCGTGAACCTCGTCTTTGACCGATTTCTCGATAACACCATCCTGCAGACATATGGGGCAGTTCACCTGTGACCCCTCCCCCAAGCAAGAATTGTCAGCATGAGGCGTCATTCGTCGGCTCCACAGTCTCATCCTTCCCGCGGATAACGAAGAAGGCCCTCCCCGCTTGCCGAGGAGGGCCTCCGTCTGTCCGCTATTGCACGTCAAATGACCGGGGTCACTGAGGCGGGAACTGCCACTGGCCGGGGCCGTCGCCCTGGACCGCCGATGGCATCCAGGCCGTGAGTGGGGTGTCGTATACGCCGATGGCCCAGTTGGACTTATCGTTACTGCCATCCATGAAGACGATCAGGTTTGCGAGGACCGGGCTGCCGTATGGCGCGAAGACGTTGACCACGAGGGCCGGTCTTAGGCATCCGCCGGCGAGCTTGTAGAGCACCCAGTCGCCGATCTTTGGCAGGCGGATCGCAGCCGCCATCACCGGCCCGGCTCGGTAGAGGCGGATCCCCCGGATGCCTTTGTACAGGTTAAGCTCGAACTTGATCCCGACCAATTGCGTGAACTTGTCCTTGACCTCAGCCAGGTACTTGGCCAGGACGGCCGCCGATAAGGCCTCCCAGACGGCCAGCAGGGCCGGATTGCCCTTGACCAGGAAGGCCAGGGCGGCCAGCGGGAAGACGATCGGCAGGACATCGGTCTGCAGGAACCGCGGGAGCGCCCGCACGTCGAACGTCCCTGACCTGATGGCCAGGATGATGCCCAGGAGGACATTCAGCCCAACCACCAGGAGGATGCTGACGAGCAGTTTCAGCACTACCAGGTCGAAAAAGTCCATGAACGGTACCACGGTCTCAAACCCCTTTCGAATCAGATGATGGGGCCTGTCAGCTGAGCATTCGCCAACCCCAAGCGAGCAGAATCAGGAGTAGCGCGAAACAGACGGCGCGGAGTTCGAAGACGCCCAGCGCATCCCCGGGCCTTACGCCCGAGGCCCAGGCTTTCGACCGACGGATGTCCCGGATGGAGAGGTAGAACAGGTATCCGTTGACCGCCACGGTCAGGAGCCAGAGGACAAGAAACACGGCGCGGAGCACTTGGCTCAGCCCCTTTCGAGGAACTGCATCGGATCCACGGTGGCCGCCGGGTCGAATTTGCCACTCGGCAGGATCATCGGGCCGACATAGATGCCCCAGTGGAGATGCGGACCGTCTGAGTCACCACGATCAGGGCCGACGCCGCCGGATAAACCGAGCCTCTGGCCAGCGCCAGCAGCCAGGCCCTTGACGACGTCCGTGCGGCTCAAATGCGCGTAAATGCTGGTAAACTCGCCATGGTTGACGAGGACATACCGACCAAAGCCTTTGGGGTCGTACCCGACCCACGATACCTGGCCGTCGGCGACGGAGTAGACGTCGGTGCCCATCGAGGCCTTGAGGTCGACGCCGGAGTGGAACAAGCGGCCGTTGTAGATCCGGGGGCCGTAGGGCGAAGTGACGACCAGCTCGCCTTCGAGGGGCGATACCGGCCGACAGGGGACGGCGATCAGGCGGCCGGAGAGCGGCGACCAGCTGACGGCGTGACCCAGGGCCCGGAGGACCGGCGCGAGTTCGCCCCAGACGTGGCCGCCGCGGGCCTCGGGCGGGGCATCGAAAAGGACCGGCTTGCCGTTTGAGACGGCGCCGGCCCCGGGCTTGACGACGAGCATCGCCGCTGTCACCTCCGGATGAAGATCTTCCTTGACTCCAAGTCCACAACCACGCTGTAGCCGATCGCCTCGAGGGGCTTTCTGAGCGGCGGGTAGGTCCGATCGGCCCGGTACTGCCAGTCGCCGAGGTCGAGGATCTGACCATCGGGGTCGTCGACGTAGTGGAGCATTCCGGCCTCGTGGGCCTTGATGACTCGGTCGGCCAGGTCGCGGAGCACGAACGGGGCGCTGTCCAGCTCCACCGCCTGGCCGTCAACCACCATGACCCGGTCGTCGATGCCCATGATGATTTCGCGGGCGGGCTCGGGTTCGGTGGCTTCGAAGTCGGTGACCGCCCACATCTCCTGGATCGGGTAGGCATAGGAGAGGACCGCGGTCCCCCTGTCTCCCCAGTCCTCTCCCCAGCTGTTCTGAATCAGCCAACCCTCGCGGGTCCAGCCGATGAGCATGATGGCGTGGTAGCCCTTGATCTGGTCGGTGGGCTTCGGCGCCGGGATGAGCTTGCCCCCAGCCTCAAAACATGGATAGACGGCGATAGCCAGGCCAACGGGACCGAGCTGGATGAGGGCGCTCTTGGCCTCCGCCGGGGAGTAGACTCGGGCGTATCGGAGAATGCGCTGCGGAAAAGCCGCCTCGTCGGCGGCCAGCAGTTGGTTCATATAGCTCTCGCGGAACCCGGGCATCTCGCCCAGCCAGGGAAACACTTCGAAGGGTGGGATGCCGCGCTTCTGCAGGCACTTGTAGCCGTCGCGGTAGTCCATCCCTTCGCCCATGTAGGTCCCGTCGTCGCGCCGGGCATAGGAGTAACCCGGGGCCATCCGCCTGTGAGTCCCGGTGTCCTTCCAGTTGTGCCACTCGCACTGGGAAGTCAGGACGTGGGCGAGGCAGGCGCTGATCCCGTCCTGATCGAGCGTGGGCGGCCGGGGCGGGTCCTGGAGCTGCCACTCCTCGGGAATGACGTCCAGCGTCTTGATGTAGCTGAGGATGTGGTGGTCCCGATGGTCGATCGGGCTGAGGATCAGGCCATACTTGCGCTGTGCCAATTTCAATCCTCCTTTCTCAGAGCTTGATGATGGCCATAACGAGGCCGACAACCGCCCCGACGAGCGTGGTGATCAGGAGAGCGGCCCCCCATGTCGGCCGGCCGCTGAACTCCTTGCGGAGGGCGAACAGCTCCTTCCAGACCTTGTCGAGGCTTGAGTTCTGCTTCTCCTCGTGGCGGTCAAGCCGATCCTCGAGGTCGCCGACCCTCTCGACGACCCCGCTGTGGGCCGGGCACAGGATTTCGCGTGACACCGCTCCCGCCTCCCCGCTCGTTCGATTGCCAACAGGAAAGCCGCCCGGCGGCGGCTCAGATCAACCCTTCGGCCCGACATCGATCCAAGAATGATCGTTGATCCGAGTCGATCAGCCTGTCCCGCAAGATCGTGAAATCCTCTCCGGCGAGCCGCCCTTGCAGGACCACTCCCGCCGGTAACGCCGCCTGGTAGGATTCGGCCAGCTTTTGCAGAGACGTCGCCGACCAGGTCCGGCGGCCGTATGGGTTTATTGTTGGCTCGACGATGAGGATCTCGTCGAGCCCCAGCGGCAGGATGCCCTGAAGTCCAGGTATCTCCGGCAGGATCGGCCCGAGCTTGGTCGAGAGCCTGCCGGCAAGCCACGTCCTAACTTCGTTGACCGTCGGCACAGATCAAGACCCCCTTCAGATGTTCACCGCCGAAACGGCCGCGTAGTGGATGCTTCCGTCGGTATTGGAGTAGCTGAGATACTGCCCGCTGGTGATGGCGGCCTTTCCGCCGGCAAACGGATTCGAGTACGTCCCCCCGGCCATAAGCTTGACCGGGTTGGTCCCCTCAGTCACATACCAGGCCGATCCTGCGCCCCCGGCGTCGGCCATCACTGCGGTCACGATCCAGGCTTCCCCGGCGCTCGGAGTGAAGGCCGTCGTGCCACCCGCGGCCACGCTGGCCACCGCGCTCCGCACGTCGAATAGGGTACTGGCCGCCTGGATCGCGGAGACCAGGACTATCTCAGTACCTGCCCCGGCGTTTCTCAGCCGCAGATAAGCCGTGGTGGACAGCCACAGGGTTCGCCTCGCCGCCAAGGCCGTGGCGCTCGTGGCGATGTAGCTCGACTCCTCGACCGGGTGCGCCCCGTCGGTCAGGGCAGTGTAAACCCCGCCCACGTCCCCGACGATGAGGCCGACCTTCTGGACGTTGCCGGCGCCGGGCATCATCCCCTGGGTCGTGCCCGCCCCCAAACTGTAGACAGTTGAAACGACGGAGAACGCGGAGGACAGCTTCTGGGCCTGGTACTGGGCGTAAGTCGCAGCGTTGCCGGCCGGGACGTAAAACTCCAGGTAAGTGCCACTGTTGACGTATAGCCCCGGGGCCGCAAAGACGTTGCTGCCGAGGCTGATGCGGCTCGCCCCCTGGCGGACGTACCACAGGTTACCGGCCTGGTAGCCGCCAAGGAGCGAGAGAACGGCCCAGTTCTCTCCGGCGGCTGGCTGGATGGCGGTGTAGGCGTTGGACGGGCAGGAGACGTGCCCGCTGGCCAGGTTCAGTTTCGTTGCCATGCTCGTCCCCTCTTTTCGGGCTCAGAGAATGATTCCAAAGGCCGCTGCGTCGTCCAGGGTGGCGAGCTGCTTGACCGTCCCGTTCGCGTTGACGACCAGCTTACCGTTGACCATGTCGATGCCGTAGACCGCATCGGTCGGGTTCGAAGCGTGGTTCGGAACTTGGACCGGCGTAGTCCCGGCGGCCACGCTCGTCTGCAGGATGCTGGCCAGGAGGGTGCCGGCCACGGTGATCTGCCCGGTCGACACGGAATAGGTCGCCACGTCCGCCCAGGCCGCCCCCGTCCATCGCTGGATGATGAGGTTGCCGCTCGAATCAAGCACCTCACGGAACTTGTCGGCCGGGCTGGCCAGCCCCTGCTGCAACCGGCGCAGGACCTTGTAGGCACCGGCCCCGGGGGCGTCCTGGCGGTAAAGCTCCTCGGCGGCGTGATACGTCCCCGTCGTGTTCCCGGTCGGCACCACGGCTCCGAGGCTCGCGTCGGCCAGGTTGTCCGTGTAGCTCGTGGTGACGTTGTCGTTGATCGTGACGACCAGCTTCTGCGTCCCATCGGCGCCGCCGGCGGCCGTCCGGTAGATGCGACGGGCGACGGCCGCGGTACCCGCCGCGCCGGTCGGGATGGCCGTGAGGTCGACCTTCTGGCTGACCGGCGCCACCGAGGCCGAGGTCGTGCCACCTGGGGTCTCGCCCTGGAGGTGCATCGTGCCGTCTGAGTCCACATAGCCGGTAACCAGGGTGACCTTGTAGGTATAGGCCCCGTTGAGGAGCCCGGCGGTGGCGTTGACCGCCACGGTCGGGGCCCCGGGGGCGGCGATCACCCCGGCGAGGGAGATCGGCCCAACGTCGTGCAGGCCGGTGAGGGCGGCGATGATCTGCTGGATGTCGGTGTTCAGCGGGTCGGTCCCCGGGCTGAGACTCTTGAAGGCCATCGGCTCGCCCCCTAGTTGCCCTTGATCAGGATGCGATGCTGCACGGTCAGCGTCTGTGGCGGCGGGACGGCGACGCTGCCCTTGGTGACCCCGGCCATCGTGAGGTGAGCCCAGAGATGGCTGGCCTCGTCGAACAGCCCCTCCTCGGTGAACGTCCCGGCCGGGTCGGTCGACTGGTACTGCGTCACGAACTCAGCGGTGTAGTCGGTCCAGGTCTGACGGTAGGCGCAGGCCTTGCGGGTGCCCGCGGTCTCGGCGAACAGCGCGACGTCGCCGGGGGTGGTGGTGCCGGTCCCGGTGCCCAGGGCGATGCGGTCGGGGCCGGGCAGGCTGACCCCGGTGTTGAACATGGTCGCCGCGAGCCACTTGGCCATGGCCGCCCGGGCGTAGTTGGTCAAGGTGTTGTGGACGACGCGGCGCGAAACAAACCGCCCGCGCAGGTCGCGGACGGTGAAGATGGCGTACCCTTCGATGCGGGTCTCGTCGAGGAGCTCTGATTTCAGGCGGTCCGTTTGTATTCCCCCCTCCCCCACTTCCACCCGGGCTGGATCAGGGCGGTGTTGACGAAGGAGCTGTTGAGGTCGAGCTTGGCGGTGGTGTACTGGTCGACGGGGAGAGGGGCGGTCAGCAGGTCGAATGTGCTGCGGACAACCTTCGAGAGACGCGCGTCGGCATGGAGAGTGTTGGCGTGACCTACACCGGGGAATCGACATCCGACGTAAGCCAACGGATACAAGGCAGATGGCAGCGGCGGGTTACTCGTTGACGCCTTCAGAACATTGTCGACGAAAACCTGGGCCAGCAGAGGAGCGATAGTCACGCCGACCCGATGGAAGCCTTCCGTGAGGTCGGCGACGCCCGGAGAGTTGACCGGTACGTCAGCATCGTTGCGCGTCTGGAGTATCCAAGACGCAAGGGAGTCCTGGTGAACAAGCCAAATTCCTATCCCGCCGTCAGCGCGAGGGATGTGAAATGCCGCCGGATACTGTCCGAATACCTGCCGCTGACTGAGGGGACCGAAGTACATTTCCTGCTCCCAGGTGAACCCACTCAGCGGCAGCACCCCGCCGCCGATGGGGATGGAGAGGGGTTCAGGGGAGCGGGCTGAGCCGGGGAGCTGCCAGGAGGTGGCGTAGGGGTTCTGCTGGATTTGCAGACCATCCACATATACAACCTCATTGCTGTTGACCCCTGATGCTGTCCACCCCCACTCCATGCGAAATCCAGGGCTAGCCATGTCTGGCCCCTTAAGCATGTACTGCATGGAGCGAGTAGTGACGATACGTTGCCAACCAGCTGTCAGTACAACGGTGCTCGAACTCGAAACATAGGCGGAACCGCTCCACTCGTAAAGATAGAGAACAAATGCCCGTCCGATTGTGGCTCCTTCGCCCTTTACATAAAGGCTTCCACCATAGGTGCTGAGCACCGCTGTGTAGTAATCCGCATAGGCTCTCGGCGTGACATAGGTCGGGTTGTCGTGAAGCATCTTCAGTGACGCACTTCCGTGCCACGCTTGGGTCGCTACCCGCGAAATCGACCCGTTATATCCGAAAAACCCCGTCGTATCTGTCTCCACGCTGGCCTGGTTGGGTGTGAGAAGGTTCGCAACGCCCTCCTCCCCCAGCCACGCGACCCTGCTAGCCCACGGGCCGGGCTCGAAGCGGCCCAGCCCGGGCAACACCCTGGCCCCCGTGATGCGGTCGTAGGCGTCGGAGGGGCGGTCGAACGACCCGCGGAGGAAGTGCAGCCCGCCCCACTTGAACGTCGACGGGTCGCGGACCTCGGTCACGAGGCC
>DASXUT010000091.1 GCA_036504675.1 Bacillota bacterium
CCGGGTGGTTCGGCATCCTCGTCAACCTCATCGTCTGCGCCTATGAGGTCGTCTCGATCGTCAGGATGCTCGAATTCCTCATCCCCTCGGTGACCGCCGTGTATTGGTACAGAGTATTGGGGTCGCCGGTCGGGCTGGCGACCATCGCCATAGGGATCGTCCTGGTCCTCGGCATCACGGCCATGCATTACCGGGGGGTCCGTTTATCCTCGGCCTTTCAGAACATCACCAGCACCACTCTGATGATCCTGGTCGCCATCGGCGTCATCGTGGCCTTTACGATGGGGACGTTCCAGAACTTCAAGCCCTACTTCGGCAAGCCGGTCTGGGCCGGGATCATCGCCGTCTCGACGATGCTGCCGTTCTCCTTGGCCGGTTGGGAGACGATCGCCAAGGGATCCGAGGAGGCGACCCGGGAAATGACCGGGACCGGCAAGTCGGGACGGACCGTTCCGATCGCCTGGATCATCGGTTGGTTCGCTTACGTGGCGACGCTCCTGGCCACCGGGATGGTCCTTCCCTGGACGGCCTCGGCTAAGCTGGACATTCCCTTCGCCAGCGGCCTCAACCAGTTGACCGGTTCGATCTATCCCGGGTTGCTGCTCATCGTCACCGCCACCATCGGTGTCATCGGGGTCTACAACGCCCTCTTCTATGCGGTGACCCGGCAGCTCTATGGGATGGCTCAAGCCGGAATGATGCCATCCTGGCTGGCGCGGGTCCACCCGACCCACAAGACCCCGGTCAACAGCATCCTGCTGGCGACGTTGATCCTGCTGATCGCCCCGTTCCTGGGGCGCAAGTTCCTGATCCCCCTGGTCGATGCGGCTTCCTTCGCCTACGTCGTGGTCTGGGGATCGACCTTCCTTTCGGTCATGGCCCTGGCCCGACGGACCGCCCGGTCAAAGAACCCCATCGCCCGGCCTGGGGGACCGCTCTTGCAGGTTCTGGGCTACGTCTCGATCCTCTTCTTCGCCATCGCCATGCTTTATCCGAAGAGCCCCGGAGCGCTGATCTGGCCGCTGGAGCACGAAATCCTGGCCGGCCTGATCGTCCTCGGCCTGATCCTCTACTGGCTCGGGCCCAGGGGCTCCACGGCCGGGCGAATGTCACCGGAACCGTGATCAGCTGGCGACGTTACGCCAAGCGCCGAGAAATGGACGGCAAGAACAGCAAACGCAGAGGCTGCCCGGAGGAGTCCTTCGGGCAGCCTCGGTTTTCATTCGCCTCGGGGCGCCGCGAGCGGCGGGGGTCAAGCGCGGTCAACTCCCGAATCCGGTCGAGCCGCGCACGGAAAGTGTTGGGCGGCACCTCAGCATCGAGGCCCGGCGACGAAAGCCCGCGGCCAAGGGTCAACTGGCGCCGGCAGTCGGCGACATCATCTGACCGCTTGAGCACATCATCTTGGCGGGCCTGGTTATTCTAGGACTGGTCCTGTGACTCCCTAAGGAGCAGCAAGACCCTTGACCTTGGGCGACACCACCACAGATAGAGGAGGTAAAGCAAGTGAAGACTCTCTCACTGCGCGGTCGCGATTTCATCAGCCTGATGGACTTCAGCCGGGAGGAAATCGAGACCATTCTGGATACCGCCAAGCAGCTCAAGCTGGATCGGGCCAACGGCATCCACCGTCACCTGCTCCAAGACGCGACCGTCTTCCTGCTCTTCTACAACCGCTCCCTGCGCACCCGGAACAGCTTCGAAGCAGGGATCATGCAACTCGGGGGGCACGCCAACTACCTCGACTCGGAGAAGGTCTACACCCCGGCCATCGAGGGCATGGAGAAGGCCTTCGTCACCGAGCGGGTGTCCGACGTGGCCCGGGTCCTCAGCCGGTTCGGTGAGGCCATCGCCATCCGCATCTTCGGCGACCCGGTCGGCTGGAAGCACGGCGCGGGCAATCAGTACATCCGTGAGTTCGCGAAGTGGGCCGACATCCCCGTCATCAACATGGAGGACGACCGGTTCCACCCCTGCCAGGGGATGGCCGATCTACTGACGATGCAGGAGAAGTGGGGCAGCCTCGCCGGCCGCAAGGTCGTCGTGTCGTGGGCCTATTCCCCCAGCAAGAAGAAGCCCGTCTCCGTCCCCCACACCCTCATGGTCGGCTGCAGCCTCCTCGGGGCGAACGTGGTCTTCGCCCACCCGAAGGGCTTCGAGCTGGAGCCCGGCGTCACCGCCCGGGCCAAGGAAAACGCCGCCCGTTACGGCGGCTCGTTCGAAGAAACCACCGACATGCGGGAAGCCTTCCGCAACGCCGACGCCGTCTACCCAAAGAGCTGGCCGAGCCTCGAGTTCCTGCCCCCGGCCATTGCCAAGCCCGACTTCGAGGGGATGGACAAGTTGTTTGAGCCCAACCGTGACTGGAAGGTCGACGAGAAGATGATGAGCCTTGCCAAGCCGGACTGCCTCTACATGCACTGCCTGCCGGCCGACCGCGGCTACGAAGTCACCGACGAGGTCATGGACGGCCCCCACTCGGTCATTTTCGACCAGGCTGAGAACCGGATGCACGCACAGAAGGCCGTCATGTCCCTGATCATGCGCTAAGAGATCCGGATACCACAAGAGAGGAGCGAGGTTTGAACATGGCTCAGTATAACTCACATGGCAAGCTCCGCCGGGTTCTCCTCTGCCCACCCACGTACTACAAGGAGCTGCCGATCAGCGAGATCGCTCACCGTAGCATGGACGAGGGCGACCCGGTCAAGATCGACGTCGCCAAGGAGATGCACGAGGAACTGGTGCAGGCCCTCACCGAAGCCGGCGTGGCCATCGAATGGGAGAAGGCCCTCGACGGTCACCACTGGCAGGTCTACACGCGCGACTTCGGCGCCAACACCCCGCAGGGCCCGCTGATCGGGAAGTTCAAGTACGAGCAACGCTGGGGAGACGAAGAGGCGGCCATTGAGTCCTTCGACCGGCTCGGCGTGAAGATGGTCGGCCGGGTCACCAAGGGTGCCGTCGAAGGCGGCGACACGTGGATGATCGATGACCGCACGTTGGTCATCGGCTCCGGCAACCGCTCGACCCTCAGGGGCATCGAGAACGCCGCCGAGATCATGAAGCCCCATGACGTCGAGGTCGTTCCGGTGGAGTTCCTCGCCAAGTGGAACCACCTGGACATGATTTTCTCCGTCGCCGCCGACAAGCTCGCCCTGGTCTGCGAAGAGGGTCTTCCGAACACCTTCGCCAAGTGGCTGGCCAACCACGGCTGGAGGACCATCGCCGTGCCCCTCGAGGAAGTCCTCAAGACCGGATGCAACGTCCTCGCCCTGGGCGACGGCAGGGTCCTCTCCTTCGAGGAGAACAAGGTCGTCAACGACATGCTGCGGGCCGAAGGGTTCAAGCTCTATACCCCGCACCTCCGTGAGTTCACCAAGATGGGCGGGGGCCCGCACTGTCTGACCTTCGAAATCGAACGCGACCGGTAAGAAAAGACACCCCAGCGGACGCGGCTGGTGAAAGATAGCCCCCGGAACCGGGGAGAATAGTGGCGAATTGGCCCGCCGACCGCCTGTCGCCCTTTGCGGCGGCAGGCGGCCCACGGGCCGACTGAACAAGGGGGCATAGTGGCAGATGGACGCACGCTTCAAGGGTCGTGATTTCCTTACCCTGATGAACTACTCAACGGAGGAAATCAACGCCTTCCTCGACACGGCGGCCGAGTTCAAGCGCCTGCGGTCGATGGGGGTCCAGCACGATTACCTTCGTGGACGCACCGTGGCCATGATTTTCGAGAAGAAGTCGACCCGGACAAGAACGTCGTTTCAGGCGGCCTGTTCCCACCTCGGCATGGACAGCTTCTACCTGCGCCCGGACGAGATGCAACTCGGGCGCGGGGAGCCGATCAAGGACACCGCCAGAATCATCGACCGGTACTGTGATGCGTTGGTCATCCGGACATACGGACAGAAGATCGTCGAAGAGTTCGCCCAGTACATGAGGAACCCCGTGATCAACGCCCTGACCGATGAGTTCCACCCGTGCCAGGGATTGGCCGACCTCCTGACCATCAGAGAGAAGAAGGGGCGGCTGCACGGCCTCAAGGTGGCCTACGCCGGGGACATCTGGAACGTCGCTCATACGTGGCTGGTCGTCGCCGGGAAAATGGGGATCAACCTGCACATGGTCTATCCCAAGGGGTACGACCCGCGGCCCGACGTGGTCGAGTCGGCCCGCCACGACGCCAAGCTCAAGGGGTCCGAGATCGTCCTCAGCAACAACCTCGCGGAATCGGCCAAGGACTGTGACGTCGTGATCGCCAACACGTGGCACAGCATGGGCGGGCCCGAGCAGACGAAGGAACAGCGGCTCAGGGACTGGGCGCCGTTCCAGGTGACCACCGACATCATGAAGAAGGCCAAAGATGATGCGATCTTCATGCACTGCATGCCGGCTTACCGTGGAGAGGAAGTAACGGAGGAGGTCATCGACGGACCGCAGTCGGTGATCATCGACGAGGGTGAGAACCGGATGCACACCGAGAAAGCCGTCCTGGCTCTGGTGATCAGCTGAGCGAAAGGGGTGCGAGGATAGTGGCTTACGTCAAAGACTCGTGGTCCAAGCTCGAGCGGGTTCTCCTTTGCCCACCCGATTACTTCAGCTTCCAACCCATTAACGTCATCACCCGCGCAGCCATGGAGCGCGGCGAGAAGGCCAAGCTCGACGAGTTCAACAAGGAATGGCACGAGTTTATCCAGGCCTACGAATCGGCCGGGGTCAAGGTCGAGACGGTTGATCCCCAGCGGGACCTGCCTTACATGATCTATGCCCGCGACTTCGGGGCCTGCCTGGCCGAGGGCGCCCTCATCGGGAGCTTCAGGGAACCGGTTCGCCAGGGCGAAGAGCATTGGTACGTTCAGAGGCTCCACGAACTGCAGATCCCGATCATCGGCCGGATCACCCGCGGCTCTCTCGAAGGCGGCGACTTCTGGTTCCTCGACGAGTCGACGATTGCCTGGGGTGTGATTGCCCGGAGCACGTCGGAAGGCGTGCAGAACGCGGCCGAGATCCTCCGCCCATATGGGTACGAAGTCATCCCCGTCCACTCGCCGTCCAGAAACCTACACCTCGACATGTGCTTTAACATCGTCGCTGACAAAGTGGCGGTGCTCGCGCCCGACGCCCTGCCGGAGTGGTTCCTGAAAATGCTTCGGAAGCGTCACTTCGAGCTCGTCCCGGTGCCGCAGGAGGGCGTCTTCAAGCACTACTGCAACATCCAGGCCCTCGGCAACGGTCGGGTCCTGACCTTTGAGGCCAACAAGGACGTCAACCAGTCGCTCAAGGCCCTTGGGTTGGAGGTCATGACCTCCCACCTGGTCGAGATTCTCAAGGGCGGCGGCGGTCCGCACTGCATGACCTTCCCCTTGAAGAGAGCGGATTAGCGCCTCATCGCCGGCGCCGGCGGTCGGCCTGGGTTCGGCCGGCCCGGAGGGTCCGACTGGTCATGCCCCATGACTCCGCGGCGGGGGCAGGGTTCAGCCCTGTCCCCACGTGGTTTTTTCCCAGGCGGCTTTTCCCGATCTCAGACCTCGGAACGAAGTACAGAAGCGGAGGCGGAGTCCCGTGTCCGATCGTCAGACCATTGAGCCCAAGACAATCGTCGTTGCCCTGGGCGGGAACGCCATTCTCCGGCCCGGCCAAAGGGGTATGGCGGAGGAGCAATCGGCCAACGTCGAGCAGACGTGCCGTCAGATCGCTCAGATGATAAAGGCTGGTTACCGAGTCGTCATCACCCACGGCAATGGGCCACAGGTTGGCAGCCTCCTGATCCAGAACGCCGCCGGGCAGGCCCTGGTCCCGTCGCTGCCCATGGACATCTGCGGTGCCGAAAGCCAGGGCCAGATCGGCTACATGATGCAGCAGAGTCTCCAGAACCAACTAAAGGACCTGCGGATGGCCACTCCGGTCGTCAGCCTGGTGACCCAGACCGTGGTCGACGCAAGCGATCCGGCCTTCGCCAAGCCGACCAAGCCGGTCGGGCCGTTCTACACGGAAGCCGAGGCCAGGGCGGCGATGGCCGAGAAAGGTGAGGTCTGGACCGAAGATGCCGGCCGGGGCTGGCGAAAAGTCGTCCCTTCGCCGAACCCCCTACGCATTGTCGAGCAGCCGGCGATCCGTGCGCTGGTCGAGGCAGGAATGATCGTGATCTCCACCGGTGGTGGCGGAATCCCCGTCATTGATGACGGAGGCCACTACCGCGGAGTGGAGGCGGTCATCGATAAAGACCTCGGCGGCGCCAGGCTGGCCCTCGATGTCAAGGCGGACGTCTTCATGATTCTCACCGACGTCTCGAAGGTCGCCCTGAATTACCGGACGCCGCAGCAGGTCAACGTGGACCGGATGACCCTTTCGGAACTCGGGCGATACCAGACGGAGGGCCATTTCAAGGCCGGCAGCATGGGCCCGAAGGTCGAGGCCGCCCGCCGCTTCGTCGCCGGAGGCGGTCATGTCGCGATCATCGCTTCACTCGCCGAGGCCCTCGAGGCCCTTACCGGTCGGGCCGGGACGCGGATCGTGGGCGACGAAGGCGCCCCTCGGGCGGGTGGAGACGGAACGGCGACGACAGAAACGGCAGCCGTCGGCCGGTAGGGCCATCGACGGCACCATCCGACCTCATCACCTTCTCCACGGCACTTGCTGCTGCCCTTGGAGCAGGTAGCCGCTCATACATGCATCTCTGATACTTGAGGTGGAACCGCCTGCTCCGAGGGCCATCATGATAGGTAAGCGAATCCCTCAAGAAATAGTGGCACATATAGTGTCAGCGGGGTATAATGAGAGCGGGGCGGTTGAATGGGCAACTATCGGGACAGCATCAAGAAGATGCTCGATAGCCCCTGGAAGGTTACGGTTCACGATATGGAGGTTGTGGCTGAGGCCCTGGGGGTCGGAAGAAGGGAGCGCGGCCACCAGGTCTTCAAGAGGGAGAGCCGGAGGCCCGTCCCGATACCGCGCCCCAAGCAAGGCAGGAAAGAGGTCGACAGGGTTTACGTCAAGCAGTTCCTGGAGCTAATCTGGGACTTGATACCCTGGGACCTCATTCAACCCGAGGATGGTGGCAAACATGGATGAAACCAACAGAATCACCTATCCTTTTATGGTCCGCCAGGTGGAGAACGACGAGGGCAAGCTGGTTTGGGAGGCAGAGGTCCCCGATCTTCCCGGCTGCGCGGCTGGGGCAGACTCCGCTACTGAGCTTGTTGACTTGCTTTCGGAGGCCATTGATGACTGGATTGCCGTGGCCAAGGAGATGGGTCAAGACATACCTGAACCAAGTGGGGATGAGGAATACAGCGGACGCATTACCGTTCGGATGCCACCGTTTATTCACAGGCGCCTCGTTCAGCTGTCGAAGCTCAACAAGTCAAGTCTGAACTCATTTATCTTAGCAGCTCTGTCGCATAGAGCAGGTGAGCCCGAACCTGCCCCGCAGTTTGCTTCGGTACCTTACCTCGTCCTGCCCGTGGCCGGCCAACCCCCAGACGCTCTTGAGATCATGTTGACGCCACTCAGTACCGGGGATAGCTCGTCGATGCCGAATCGTATCGGTCCTTATCTTAGAAGGGGGCAATCCCGTTGATGAAAAAGCCAGGGACAGAAGCCCACAAGACCGTTCCCGTTGAATTTCAGCGTCTGCCCGTTGCGCCCATCGTCTATGCGCATGGGGCCTGGGGAGGGGTTGGTCCTCGCGGCGATGTGATAGCCAACTTCTATGTCGACGACCAATTCCTTCCCAACCTGGTCATCACTCCGACCGAAGGTGGCACGTTGCGGGAAGTCCGAACGGAGGATTCAAAGACCCTCAGAATCACGCGGAGTATTGTCGCGACTGTGCTACTTAACCCACAGGTGGCCCTAAGCGTTGGAGAATGGCTGGTCCAGAAGGCCAAGGAGGCTAAGGCACACTCTGCCGACGTCACCCCTGAGCCCGCCGAGTAGAGTGTTGCTGATCATTCTGCCAATCATCTCCTGATGCCGGGCAGGGAATGGACAGCACCCAGGAGTAGCGCGACCTGCAAGCCCAGCCAAACCACAGAGGAGATCACTTACCGACACTGCCCACAACGCGTGCCGCTTGACTCACCTTCAAGAGGTCGGTGGTTCGATCCCAGTACCGCCCACAACAATGCAGAAAGCAGGCTCGGATGTCATTCTGAGCCTGCTTTCTGCTTCGTGACCCTCAACTACTGGGGGGCGGTCACCGAGGCGGACTCACAGGCCTGCTCGAACAGGCGCAGGTGAGCCTCCTCATCGGCGATGACCCGCCTGATCAGTTGCTTAGCCTCGGGCGTTCAGAGACCCTCGACCGGGGGACCGCCGGCGCGAACTTGATCATGGCGGCCATCGCCAGGGCCAGCCCGGTCAGCAGGGTACTGGTGACGAAGAGGAGGGGGAAACCTCGGCTCCCGACGATGGCCAGACCGAGGAGAATGAAGAGCCGCCGCCCGTGCGAATCCAGGGCCGCACCGGTCAAAGGCCGGATGACGATGGCGGCGACGGTGAAAAGGGCGATGTTGAGGCCGACGGTGGCGTCATTGCCACCTAGCCGTTCGATGTAGACCGGCAGGGTTGGCATGAGCACCTGGAAGGCGGTGAAGAGGGCCAAGCTGGACCCGCCAAGGAGGATGAAGTCCCTGGTCCAAATGGGCTGACGTGGCCACCGAAGGGCGGGGGGAAGAGCCTGGCGACGGGACGGACACCTCAGCGGCCCAGGAAGGCTTTGGCGAACCCGACGTGCATCTTGACCCCGACCGCCAAGGCATCTTATCGATGGTGAACTGCGGATGGTGGTTGGCGTAGACAGCCCCCTTGGCCTCGTTGCCGGCACCGAGGCCGATGAAGACGCCGGGGATCCGGGAGGCGAAGAAAGAGAAGTCCTCGCTGCCCATCATCGGGGCGAAGTCGGTCATCTGCCCCGGCCCGGCCACTCCCGCGGCGACCTGGCGGGCGAGCTCAGCGAGACCGGGGTCGTTGACCGTCGGCGGGACCATCGTGTTGTAGAGGAGGTCGACCTCGACCCGGTGGGCTTGGGCCGTCCCCTCCACGATCCGCTTGATCTTCTCCTGGACGAGCCCCCCGAGTTCGGGGCGGAAGTAGCGGACGGTGCCGTCGAACCAGGTCTCGTCGGCGATGATGTTGAAGCGGGTGCCGCCGTGGATCTGCCCGACGGTGATGACGACCGGATCCATCGCGTCCATCTCGGCGGTGACGATGGCCCGGATACCGGTGAGCATCAGGGCGGCCGGGAAAATGGAGTCGACGGCCAATTGGGGCATGGCGGCGTGGCCGCCCTTACCCTTGACCGTGACCCTGAAGAAATCGGCGCCCGCAGCCACCGGGCCGGGAAGAATGGCCACCGTCCCGGTGGGGAGGAGGCCGCCGGTCGGCGCGTTGGCGAAGACGTGCATCCCGAAGATGGCACCGACACCCTCGAGGGCTCCTTCGGCGATCATCATCATCGCCCCGGTGGCCATCTCTTCGGCCGGCTGGAAGAGGAAGACGACGTCGCCGCGAAGCGCATCGCGCCCCTCCGCCAGCTTGCGGGCGGCGCCGAGGAGCATCGCCGTGTGGGCGTCGTGGCCGCAGGCGTGCATCAGCCCGGAATTCTCCGAGGCATAGGGGAGCCCCGTCTTCTCCGTCTGCTGGAGGGCGTCCATGTCGGCCCTTAGGGCCACTGTCTTGCCGGACTCGCGCCCGTGCAGCCGCCCGATGACGCCCGTTCCGGCCACCCGCCGGGTCTCGATTCCAAGGGAGCCAAGGATCTCCTCGACCCTGGCCGCCGTTCGTTGTTCACTGTGACTTAGTTCGGGGAAACGATGGAATTCGTGTCGTAGGTCGATGACCCAGGAATCAAGATCAGGCACCGGTTGTCCTCCTCTTGAAATCGCGCCATTTCCGGGTCCATGAAGGGTCTATCCAGTCACCCGGCCCTCGCCGGGACTGCGTCCGAAGGTGAGATAAAGGGCCAGGGCCGCCGTCCCGGGGACGACGCCGAGGACGAGCGTGGTCCCGTAGCCGAGGCGGCCGGCGACCAGCCCGCCCAGCACCGAGCCGACGGCGACCCCGAGGTCTAAGAAGGAGTAGCAGGTCACCTCATGTCCGAGTCCCGAAGGGAGCGGCCCTTCGCCTGGCCGGGTTCCAGCGGCTTCGCCTGGTCAGCTCTTGGAAGCATCATATACCGGGGAAAGTCATCCGGCAAGACGTCGGCACCAAGTCCATTGACCGGCCGGGCCGAGGGATTTCCGTTTGGGCGGAGAATCAAGTGGTAGGCTATAGTCGGTTGAACGAGAGAAGCGGTGGGTGCGGGTGGCGGAGAAGATCCTCGTCGTCGATGATGAACCGTCCCTGGTCCAACTGGTCGAGTATAACCTCAGGCAGGCGGGCTTTGACGTGGTCACGGCGCTTGACGGAGAGGCGGCCGTCGAGGCGGCTGGTCGGGAAAACCCGGACCTGATCGTCCTTGACTTAATGCTGCCAAAGCTCGACGGGTTCGAGGTCTGCCGGATCATCCGGCGGAAGATGACCATCCCCATCATCATGCTGACCGCCCGTTCCGATGAGGTCGACCGGATCGTCGGCCTGGAACTCGGCGCCGATGACTACGTCGTCAAGCCGTTCAGCCCTCGGGAGCTGGTGGCCCGGGTCAAGGCCATCCTCCGCCGGTCGGCCCCGGAGCGGACGGCCGGTGCCTCAGCCATCGCGGACGGTGGACGCCAAGCTGACGGAGGAGGGCCCGCGGCCGGGAGCGGCGCGGCCCGCCGCTCGCTCAGCGCCGGGGATCTCTTGATCGACCTCGACCGCCATTCGGTCACTCGAGATGGACAACCCATTCCCCTGACCTACACGGAGTTCAAGATCCTTTCGACCCTGGCCGCGTCGCCGGGGATCGTCTTCAGCCGAGACACCCTCATGAACCGGGTCTGGGGGGAGGATTTCTTTGGTGATTCGCGGACGGTCGATGTTCACGTCCGACACCTTCGACAGAAGCTGCAGGAAGCCGGCGCCGATGAGAGCCTCATTGAAACCGTCCGCGGGGTGGGCTACCGGTTCCGGGAAGCCCCGTCAGGCACTCCCGCGGATGCGGGGAAGGAGTAGCCCGTGAGGACCATCAGGGGACGTCTGGCAGTCACCTATACCATCCTCATCGCCGTCTCGCTGGCGGTGGTCGGAGCAGTCTTGGCCGACTTCTGGGCTCGCAGCTACCGAGCTGAACTCGAGGCATCGCTGTTCCGTCAGTCCGGATTGGCCCAACAGGTCGTCACCCCGGCGATGGGAGTCCCCGCGGCCCGCAGTCCGGCCCTGGATGTGGAGACCAAGCGGGCCGGCGAGGCTCTGGGCGTGCGGATCACGGTGATGGCCAGGGACGGGGCGGTCCTGGCCGACAACCAGAACGACCCGGCGGTGATGGAGAACCATGCCGACCGCCCTGAATTCGTCCAAGCCCTCAGCGGCGGCCGAGGTACGGCCGTGAGGCCGAGCGCCACCATGGGTACGGACATGCTCTATGTGGCCACCCGCCTGGACGGGCCGGGCGGCTCGGGGACCCTGGGAGTCATGCGCCTGGCCGTCCCGCTCTCGGCCGTCGCCGCCGGCGCGGGCCGATTCTGGTGGATCATCGCGTTTTCCGCTTTGGCCGTGGCGGCCCTTGCCGCCGTGGCCGCCTTCATCCTGGCCGGGAACCTGACCCGGCCGATCGCCGAAATGACCGAGACCGCCGACCGGTTGGCCTCCGGCGACTTCTCGGCCAGGCCCCCGATGATCGATCGCTGGCCGGCCAGGGCCGGGCCGAAGACTGACGGGGCTCGACGCCATCGCGACGAGCTGGCCCGCCTGGCCTCCGCCCTGGAGAACATGCGCGATCAACTGCGCGCCCGGGTGGACGAGCTGACCGCGGCCAAAGGTAGGTTCGAGGCCGTCCTCCTGAACATGGCCAGCCCGGTGATGATGACCGACCGGACTGGGGCGATCCGGATCGCCAACCCGGCCGCCGAGCAAGCCTTCGGCGGGCGGGCTTCTTCGTCCGGCAGTGCGGGACTGATCGGACGCGATTTTCTCGAGGTCGTCCACAGTCCGGAACTGGCCGACCGAGCCGACGAGGTGCTCGCCTCCGGCACCCCGGAAGTCGTGCCCGTCGGCCTGATCAATCCCGAGCGTTGGTACAACGTAAGTCTGGCCCCGGTTCGGGGGGAAGGCGGAGCCGTGGTCGGCGCGGTCGCCGTCTTCAGTGACGTCAGCGCCATGCGCCAGGTTGACCGACTCCGCCGGGACTTCGTGGCCAATGTCTCTCATGAGTTGATGACCCCGTTGACGGCCGTCCGGGGATTCGCCGAGACCCTCCTGGAAGGGGCCGCCGACGACCCGAAGACCAGCCGGGAATTCGCCAAGATCATCCATGATGAGTCCGGCCGGACGATCGCCTTAGTTCAGGACCTCCTCGAACTCTCGCGCCTGGAGTCAGGGCGGGTTGAGATCCACCCGAACCAGATCAACGCCGGCGTCCTCGTTGATGAGGTGATTAGGGTCCTCGGCCCGCAGGTCGAAGCGGCCGGCCTGACCCTCACCAACGCCGTTCCCGGAGACCTCGGGCCGGTCACCGCCGACCAGGAGCTCCTGCGCCGAGTCTTCTCGAACCTCATCGGCAACGCCGTGAAGCACACGCCGGCCGGCGGGCGCATCCGGGTGGCCGGCGAACGACGCCGCGGAGAGGTTCGATTCCTGGTCGAAGATACTGGTTCGGGCATTCCCAGGGACCAGTTGACCCGGATCTTCGAACGTTTCTACCGGGTCGGCCGAGACCGCAGTCGGGCCACCGGTGGGACGGGGCTCGGACTGGCCATCGTCAAGCATATCGTCGAGGCCCACGGAGGCCGCGTCTGGGCGGAAAGTGAACCCGGCAAGGGATCGCGTTTTTGGTTCAGCCTGCCTACGTAGAATCCGCCCTTTTCTGACCCTTGTTAACATGACCTTAACACCCGCCTTAACGTGGGCATAACGGGCGGGTGTTATTGTTTTCTTGGACAAAGACCAACAACGGGAGGAAAACGTCGATGCTGAAGATGATTGCTCTCAAGAAGCCTATCGCCATGGCCCTGGCCGTCATCGCGCTGGCGACCCTGTCGGCTGGCTGCGGTGCCAAAGCCCTCTCTGGGAAAATCAGTGTGGCCGGGTCGACTGCCCTGGGCCCCATGCTCAAGCAGGCCAAGGCAGACTTCGAGACCAAGAATCCCAAGGTCACCGTGGACATCTCCGGCGGCGGCTCGTTCGTCGGCCTGAGCCAGGTCGCCTCGGGGGCGATCAACATCGGAGCTTCTGACGTCGCCGCGACCGCCGAGTACAAGGACAAGAACCTGGTCGACCATGTGGTCGCCATCGCCCCCTTTGCCATCATCGTCAACCCCGGCGTGACCGTGGACGGCCTGACCACCGACCAATTTGTCGGCATCTTCACCGGGACAGTCAAAAACTGGAAGGAAGTCGGCGGGCCTGACCAGGCTATCGCCATCATCGGGCGGGCGGCTTCCTCGGGCTCCAGGGCGACCATCAAGGCCACCATCCTCGGGGACAAGGACTTCGACCCCAAGGCCGTCGTCATGAACTCCTCCGGCGACGTCCGCAAGGGTGTCGGGACGACCCCGGGCGCCATCGGCTACGTTGACCTGGCCTTCGTCGACACCTCGGTTAAGGCGCTCAAGGTCAACGGGGTTGCCTGCACCACTGACACCGTCGTCAACGGACAATACAAGATCTACGCCAACGAGCACCTCTACACCGTCGGAGAGGCGAAGGACGCCAGCAAGGCTTTCATCGACTTCACCCAGAGCCAGGACTTCCAGGACAAATACGTTGGTCAGCTGGGCTTCGTCCCGGCGTCCAAGATGCCAAAATGAACCGGTTCGTAGGTCCCCGTCGCTCCCCCCTGAAGCGAGACCGCGGCGCCCTTTGGCGAGGATTATTCCTCGCCTCCGCCGTTTTCCTGGTCCTCAGCATCGGCTCCATCGTCTTCCTCATCGGAAGGCAGGCCGTGGCTCTCTTCTCACAAGTGAGCCCGGTCGCCTTCCTGTTCGGCCGTATTTGGGCCCCAGACCGCGAGCTCTATGGGGTTCTCCCGTTCCTCATCGGCTCGCTCTGGGCCACGGCCATCGCCCTCGCCATCGGCGGTCCGCTCGGACTGGCCGGGGCGGTCTTCCTGGCCAAGATCGCCACGCCGCGCGCCGAGGGCATCGTCCGCCCGGCCATCCAACTGCTTGCCGGCATCCCGTCGGTCGTCTTCGGGTGGATCGGTTTGACCGCCCTGGTGCCGTTCATCCGTGTGCACAGCGGGCACACCACCGGGTTCGGATTGCTGGCGGCGGGCGTCGTCCTGGCGGTGATGATCCTTCCGACCTTCATCAGCCTGGCCGAGGATGCCCTGCGGAGCCTGTCACCTTCCCTGGAACAGGCCTCCCTGGCCCTCGGGACGACCCGTTGGCAGACGATCTGGTACGTCCTCCTCCCAGCGGCCTGGCCCGGCATCATCGCCGCGGTCATCCTCAGCCTGGCCCGGGCCATCGGCGAGACGATGGCCGTCCAGATGGTCCTCGGCAACTCGCCGGTCCTCCCGGACGGCTTGATCACGCCGGCTTCGACCCTGACCAGCGAGATCATGTTGGAGATGGGTAGCACGCCCCACGGCTCGCCGGCCAACAACGCCCTCTTCGCCATGGGCCTACTGCTGTTGCTGTTCTCGATCGGCCTGATCGCCGCGGTCAGGGCCACCCGAAAGGAGGGGAACGCCGTTGTCCACCGCGTCCGGAGAAGCCGTCAGGAGGTCAAGGTCGCAGCTTCTACCGCCCAGGACGACTGACCACATCGCCGTCGGAGTGCTCTACACCGCGGCCGGGCTGATCGTCCTGATTCTCGGCTTTATCATCGGTTCGGTGCTGATCCGCGGGCTTCCCGTCCTCAGTTGGCACTTCCTGACCGCCCGTTCATCCGACCTCCATACCGGCGGCGGGATCAGCATGCAGATCTTTAACACCATCTACATCCTCATCTTGTCGATGCTCATCGCCCTGCCGATCGGTCTCGGCGCCGGGATCCACCTGGCTGAGTACGCCAAGCCGGGCCGACTGACGTCCGCCGTACGGTTGGCCACCGAAAGCCTGGCCAGTGTGCCGTCGATCGTCTTCGGCCTCTTCGGGATGATCCTCTTTGTCAACACGGCCCACCTCGGTTTCTCCCGCCTCGGCGGAGCGGCCACCCTGGCGATTCTGAACCTGCCTCTGATCGTCAGGGTCACCGAAGAAGCCCTTCGTTCCGTTCCCGATGACCTTCGCCACGCCAGCCTGGCCCTGGGGGCCACCAAGGAAGAGACCATCTTCAACGCCGTCCTGCCGGCCGCCGTCGGGCGGCTGGCCACCGGGGCCATCCTGGCCGCCGGCCGGGCCCTCGGGGAGTCGGCCGTGCTCATCGCCACAGCTGGGATGAGCTCGCCGCGCTATCTCACCCTCGACCCCCTGGCCTCCGGCGAAACCCTGGCCGTCCACCTCTGGTACGTCAACGCCGAGAACTCGCTGTCCGACGCCGCCCGCATCGCCGACGGCACGGCGGCCTTCCTCATCCTGGCCATGCTCGTCATCAGCCTCGGCATCGGCTGGCTGGCCGGTCGGCTGAACAAACGACTGGCCGGCGAGGGTTGATTCCATCGGCCCCACTTGATCCCGACGTAGGAGGCTTGCACTAATGCAAAAGATGCTCAACCTGGCTACCCCCCGTGAACCGTCGAGCCCACGGACCGCTCCGAGCGAGCCGGTGATCATGGTGAAGACCGAGAACCTGACGGTTAACTACGGCGGGACTCTCGGGATCGAGGGGGTCGGCTTGGACCTGCCGGCCAAATCGGTGACCGCCCTGATCGGCCCGTCGGGCTGTGGCAAGAGCACCTTCCTGCGGGCCATCAACCGGATGAACGAACTGATCCCGGGCGTGGTCACGACCGGCTCGGCCATGGTCAGGTCGGGTGATCGACTGGTCGAGATCTACGCCCCCGGCGTCGACCTGGTCGACCTGCGCAAGCGGGTGGGGATGGTCTTCCAGCGCCCGAACCCGTTTCCCAAGACGATCTTCGAGAACGTGGTCTACGGGCCCAGGCGACACGGTCTAAAGAGCCGTCCGCTTTTGGCCGAGATCGCCGAAGAGGCCCTCCGCCAGGCGGCCCTCTGGGACGAGGTCAAGGACAAATTGCATGTACCGGCGATGGCCCTGTCGGGCGGGCAGCAGCAGCGCCTGTGCATCGCCCGGGCCCTGGCCGTGCAGCCGGACGTCCTCCTGATGGATGAGCCGACGGCCTCCCTCGACCCCATCTCGACGGCCAAGATCGAGGACCTCCTGGGCCGGCTGAAGGACGACTATACGATCATCATCGTCACCCACAACCTCCAGCAGGCCGCCCGGGTTTCCCAGCAGACCGGCTTCTTCCTGCTGGGGGAGCTGGTCGAGACCGCCCCGACCCTGGAGATCATGACCAACCCGCGTGACCGTCGGACGGAGAACTACGTCACCGGCCGGTTTGGATGAAAGTGGGGAGGGGCGGGGGGTTCCACGTTCCCGCCCCCCCTCGGGCTCACCCCCGTACCTGCCCGTTTCCCTCGATGATGTACTTGTGGCTGGTCAAATCGGCCAGACCCATGGGCCCGCGGGCGTGGAGCTTCTGAGTGCTGATCCCGATCTCCGCCCCGAAGCCGAACTCGCCCCCGTCGGTGAAGCGGGTGGAAGCGTTGTGATAGACGGCCGCGGCATCGACTTCCGCCAGGAAGCGGGCCGCGGCCTTCCCGTCGGCCGTGATGATGGCCTCGGAGTGCTTGGTGCCGTATCGGGCAATGTGGGCGAGGGCCTCGTCCAGCCCGTCGACGACCTGGACGGCCAGGGTCAGGTCGAGGTATTCGGCTTCCCAGTCGTCGTCGGTGGCCGGCTCGGCCCAGGGCAAGATGGCCCGGGTCCTCGGGCACCCACGCAGGGTGACTCCGGCTGCCCGCAGGGCCTCGCTCGCGCGGGGCAGGAAGGAATCGGCCACCGAGCGGTCGACCAGCATCGTCTCGGCGGCGTTGCAAACGGCTGGGTTCTGGCACTTGGCGTTGATGATGATGGCCCCGGCCATGGCCAGGTCGGCACCCGCATGGACATAGACGTGACAGACCCCGGTTCCCGTCTCGATCACCGGCACCCGGCTTTCAGCCACGACCGCCTTGATCAGCCCCGCCCCTCCCCGGGGGATCAGGACGTCGACGAGGCCGGTGGCGGCCATCAGCTCGGCGCCGGCCTCTCGGGTGGAAGGCAGCACCGCGGCCAGGTCCGGCGGCAGGCCGGCCCGTCTGAGCCCGGCGGCCACGGCCTCGCCGAGGGCGGCGTTGGTGCGCGCCGCTTCGCTGCCCCCCTTGAGGATGACCGCGTTGCCGGCCTTCAGGCACAGGGCCGCAGCCTCGACGGTGACGCCCGGACGGGCCTCATAGATGATGCCTACCACCCCCAGGGGGACCCGGACGCGTCGGATGCGAAGCCCGTTCGGCCGATCCCAGGCGGCGAGCACCTGGCCGAGCACGTCCGGAAGCGCCGCGACGGCCCGCACCCCGGCGACGGTGGCGGACAGTCCGCGGGGGTCGAGGCGCAGCCGGGCGACCATCGGCGGGGGTAGGTGGGCCGCCCCGGCGACGTCGGCCTGGTTGGCCGCCAGGATTTCCGCCGAGCGATCGTCGAGCGCCTCGGCAATCATCTCCAGGGCCTGGTTCCGCTCATCAGCTGTGGCCCCGCCGATCCGAGGCTGGGCCAAGCGAGCCCGTTCGGCGGCTAGAAGACCCGTCATGCCTGGATCCTCTCTTTCGCGGATGGTTTCGTGGCCCGCTTCGTGGCCCGCTTCGTGGCCGGCCGGAAAAGCGTCCCGACCGGCTCCCCGGCGATGATCTCCCGGATGACCCCCGGACGGGCCCCCGACGCCAGGACCGTGGGAATGCCCTCGGCCCCGCAGAGCCGGGCGGCCTGGACCTTGGTGACCATCCCGCCCGTCCCCCGGCTCGACCCGGCGCCTCCAATCGCCGCCTTGAGATCGCTGGCCAGGGAGACCGTGGACAACGGAGCCAAGCCCGGGTGCGTGTGGGGATCGGCCGGATACAGACCATCCACGTCAGACAAGAGGATGAGAAGGTCGGCCCCGACCATCACGGCCACCCGGGCCGAGAGAGTGTCGTTGTCGCCGACCCGGATCTCCTCGCCGGTCACGGTGTCGTTCTCGTTGACCACTGGGACGACTCGCCAGGCGAAGAGCCGCTCCAAGGTGGCCACGGCGCTGGCCCGCCGGGCCGGATCCTCGAGGTCCTCCCGAGTCAACAGCACCTGGCCGGTGGTTATCCCGGCCTCGGCAAAGAGGCTCTCGTATCGATGCATCAGGAGCCCCTGCCCGATGGCCGCCAGGGCCTGCCTGGCACTGATATCCCCCGGGCGACTGGCCAGACCCAGCCGGCCGAGACCGGCGCCGACCGCCCCGGAGGTCACCAGGATGACGTCGCACCCTTCGGCATGCAGGTCGGCCAGTTGCCGGACCAATCCTTCCAACCGGCCGAGGTGCAGACGCCCGTTGTGGTGAGTGACGGTGGTCGTTCCGACCTTGATGACCACTCGCTTGCTTGCCTTGAATCGCTGTCGCATCAGTCCATCCCTCCGATATACGAAAAAAGCCCCGTCCGGACATCGCCGGACGGGGCTCGTCGCTCCGTGGTACCACCTGGCTGAGCCCGCCGCGTGGGGCGGGCCCCCTCATCAAGCGCTCGATCAAGCGCTCACCGGCGATAACGGGCCGGGACCCGGGCGGTTCCTCACCGCCGGCTCGGGGTTGGGTTCGGCAACGGCCGCCAGTCCGGACTTGCACCAATTCATCCGGCTCTCTGCACAGGCACCTCTTCGCCTACTGGTTCCCTTCAACGCCTCGGGTTATGGAGCCATCATAAAGCAGTCAGCTCAAGACGTCAGGCTCACTCAGACGCCGGCCACCGTAGCTCCGGCGGCGCCCTTCATCGGCAGCTTCGCCAGGGCCTCCCTCATCTTCACCAGACCCTCCTGGATGTTCTCCAGCGAAGTGGCGTAGGACAGGCGGATGTAGCCCTCACCGTGCTGGCCGAAGGCCGTGCCTCCAAGGCAGGCCACGCCACCCTCGTTCAGCAGGTAATCGGCCACCTGCTTGCCGGGGAGGCCGAAGGCCGAGACATTGGGGAAGACGTAGAACGCCCCCTTGGGCATCGCGCACCTGACCCCGGGGATTTCGTTGAGGCCCTTGACGATGACGTCGCGCCGACGCCTGAACTCCGCCCGCATCGCCGCCGGTCCGTCCTGCGGTCCGGTGAGGGCGGTCACCCCGGCCAGCTGGATGAAGGGCGGGGTGCACGAGACGGAGTTGTTCAAAAGCTTGCCCACCAAGGCGGCGAGGGGCTTGGGCATGACTCCGAAGCCGAGTCGCCAGCCGGTCATGGCGTAGGTCTTGGAGAAGCCGTCGAGGATGATGGTCTGGTCCTTCATCCCCGGTTCGGCGGAGATCGACTTGATCTCTCCTTCGTAGACCAGCCGGTCGTAGATTTCGTCCGACAGGACCATGATCGGCCGGCCGGCCACCGCCGTGGCGATCTCCCGGATGTCCTGAGGAGACATCACGCCGCCGGTGGGGTTGGAGGGCGAGTTGATGATGATCAGCTTGGTCTTCGGGGAAATCTTCCGCTTGAGGTCCTCGACGTCGAGGGTGAAATCCTTCTCTTCGAGCAGTGGCAACGGGACGGCCACCCCGCCGTTGAAGCGGATGCACGATTCATAAATGGGGAAGCCGGGGTTCGGACAGAGGACCTCGTCCCCCGGATTGATCAGCGCCATGATGGCGAAGAAGAGGATCGGCTTGCCGCCGGGGGTGACGACGACCTCCTCGGGGGCGACGTCGATGCCCCGGGTGCGGGAGACATAGGCGGCGACGGTCTCGCGAAGCGCCGGGATGCCCGGGGAAGGGACGTAGTGGGTCTGTCCCTCTTCCAGAGCCTGCGCGGCCCTGGCCCGGATGTGGGCCGGGGTGTCGAAGTCCGGCTCACCGATCTCCATGTGAATGATCCGCTTGCCCTGGGCTTCCAAGGCCTTGGCCTTGGCCAACACATCGAACGCCGTCTCGGCCCCCAGGTTCTCCATGCGACCAGCGATCAACCCTTCGATCATCGATGATCGACCCTCTTCCTCGCGTTAGTCTTGACGCCGGGCGGCCGGCCACCTGGATGGTTGGCTACCCAGCCTATATAGGCACTAGTTTAACTGCCCTCTTACCAATTGTAAAGGAAAATCTTCGGGAGGAAGAACCACCCTCCGCGAGAAAGCGGAGGGTGGTTGCGCCTGGCGAAAATAGACCGGCCCGAGGTCTGATATTGTTGGTCGCTGAACCCGAGACGCCGGTCAGGCCGGCAGATGATCGAAACCCTTCAATACAGTCTGAACCATGACCGCCACGGCCACCGGAAGGGCCTCCTCGTCGATGTCGAACCGGGCCGTGTGAGCCGGGTGGATGATCCCCTTGGCCGGGTTGCTGATCCCCAGCCAGAAATAGCTTCCCGGAACCTTGCGGAAGAAATAGGCCAGGTCGTCTCCGGCCATGATTGGGTCGGCCACCTTGACGTTGCTCGGGCCAATGGCCTCCTTGGCAGCTTCCTCGAGGATGGCGGTGACCTTGTCGTCGTTGGCCAACGTAGGATACCCTCGTTCGTATTTCAGCTCGACTTGGGCGTCATAGGTGGCGGCGATTCCCTGAGCGACCTTCAGGATGCGATCCGGAAACCTCTCGGCTGTGTCGGCATCAAGGGCCCGGCAGGTTCCGGTCATCTCGACCCGGTCGGCCAGGATGTTGAACCTGGCACCGGCATGGAGAGTCCCGAACGACAGGACCGCCGGTTTGACTGGGTCGATCTGCCTGGTGAGCATGTACTGAAGACCGGTCACGATCTGGGCAGCGACGGCTATACCGTCGACCCCCTTGTGGGGAGCGGACCCGCCTCCCCCCCGGCAGACGACGGTCAGACTGAACTGGTCGGCGCTGGCCATGAAGCCCCCATAATGAATGCCGATCTGGCCCACCGGGAACTCGGTGGCGTGGTGACAGGCAAACATCGCGTCAACCCGAGGGTCATCGAGAACCCCGCGCTTGATGAGTTCGAGTGCGCCGCCGGGTGGCAGCTCCTCGGCCGGCTGAAAGATGAGCTTGAGATTGCCCTTCAGCTCTGAGCGCTGTTCAGCCAGAAGCTTGGCCACTCCGAGGATGATGGCGGCATGGGCGTCATGAGCGCAGGCATGCATGACACCGGGGTTTTTCGAGGCATACGAAGCGCCCGTCGCTTCCTGGATCGGCAGGGCGTCGATGTCCGCCCGGAGGGCGATTGTCGGCCCGGGGTGGCCCCCCCTGAGGAGGCCGGTCGCCCCGGTGAAGTCCCTCCAGGTGGTCACCTCGAGACCAAGTCGCTTGAGTTCCTCGACGATAATCGCCGTGGTCTCATATTCCTTGAAGGATAGTTCGGCATGCTGATGGATGGTGTGCCTGAGGTCGGTGACGTATTCGGCGACGACCTTGGCCCTACCCAATGCGTTCATGCGCCGATCGAGGTCTCCTTCTTGTGGGGCACTAGGTACCTGAAGATGAGATACGCCGGAATGCTCGTCAGGGCAAGGTAGACACCCTGGCGGATCTGGGCCGGAGCGACCTTGGTCACGAGATATCCGGTGAGCAGGACGACGAAGACGGTTGAGTAGGGGTAGCCCCACATCTTCAAGGGCCGCTCGAGACTGGGCTGCTTATGCCTCAAGACGATGAGGGCGATGGCCACGAGGCACTCCAGCAATCTGGCGACGAAGACGCCCATCAGCAAGAGGGTCATGAAGGTACCGGTCCAGACGAACCCGATGGCGACCAAGCCATAGAGCAGGATGGACACCCAGGGGGTCCCATACTTCGGATGAACCATCGAGAAAAGGTCGAAGAGCATTCCGTCGCGGGCCATGGCGAAGGCGACTCGTGGTAATCCCATGGTGCTAGAGTTCAGTGAACCGAAGATGGAGACCAGGGCCCCCAGGGCGACGATAGCTCCGCCGACGGGTCCGAAGATGGCGCTGGCCACGGAGGCCACCGGCTTGGCCGACTTGGCCAAGTCAGCGAAGGGCAGGTTGCCGATGGAGACGACGTTGATCAGGATGTTAACGACAATGACGATACTCATGCCGATGATCATCGCCAAAGGCAGGTTGCGTTTCGGGTGCTCGATCTCCTCGCTCATGTAGGCCAGGGTGTAGTAACCGCCGAAGGCCAGGATGGCGGGCACCGCCGCGGCCGTGGTCGTTGCCCATCCGCCCCCTCCGACAAACGGGGTGAAGTGGACGAACTTCATCGTGAAGATCCCGACCACGATAACAAGGCCAAGGGCGGCCAGCTTACCGACGGTGAAGACGTTCTGGACCATGGCCCCCAGCTTGACCCCTCTGACGTTGACCAGGCTGAGGAGGACGATTAGGATGGTGGCGACGATCCGTGAACCAAGGACCGTCATTCCCGGCCAGAAGAAGCTGAGATAGTTGGTGAAAGCCAGGGCAAGCATGGCCATGACGGGGATGTACGAGCCAAGGATCATCGTCCAGCCGTAGAAGAACGCCGGAGCTTCGCCATAGGCTTCTTGGATGTAGACGTAGGCCCCTCCGGCCTTGGGGATCATCGGGGCGAGCTCGGCGTAGACCAAGGCCATTAGCGTGCAGGCCACACCGGCGATGATCCAGGCGGCAAGGTCCGGACCGGGGGAACCGGCCGCGGCGGCGACCTTACCAGGGACCATGAAGATGCCAGAACCGATCACCGTACCGACAAGAATCATGATGGCGGGGAACAGACCCAGGGAACGTGCCAGAGTCTTCTGCTTTTCGGCCACTTATTTCATCACCCTTTCCCGAATTTTAGAATATGATAATACCTTGGCCGATACCGACGTCTGCAACTCGTGATACAATATCAGCAAATCCTCGACGGCTTCACCGTTCGGCGAATTAAGGGGGGCTCATCGCAGTGATGCCAAAGGACGACCGTTCCATCATCCGCTCCAGGGAGTCCTCCGGCGTCAGGGACGTTTTTGCCCGCCTGGGCAGGCGGAGGAGAGTTCCGGCCGGGGAGGTCCTCTTCGAGAAGGGCGAGGTCCTCAATTCGGTCTACTACGTGGAAAGGGGAACGGTCCTCCTCAACGTCCTGTCTCCCGAAGGGGCGGTCAAGACCGTCCTAGTCTGCTCAGCTGACTCGATCATCGGCGAATCCTGCCTGCAGACCGGATATGTCAACGTCTGCTCGGCCGAGGCCCAGGAGGCCTGCGTCCTGCTGGAAATCCCCCGTGAGACCCTGCGACAGCGGTTCCCGACGGACCCGACCCTGGCCCAGGCCATCTATGACTCCCTGATTTCTAAACTCCAGATGACCACGACGCAGCTCGAATGGGTGTCGCTGGTAGACCCGGCCAGGAGGATCGCGAGGTTCCTCTTGGAATCGGGTTCGTCTCTGGCGGTTTCCCACGAGGCGCTGGCGGCCATGGCCGGCTGTTGCCGGGTCACGGTCACCAGACACCTCGGACGGTTGAAGCGGGGGGGCGCGGTGTCCCTCGGTCGTAAGCGGATAACCGTGATCAATCGGGAGATCCTCGAACGCATCGCGAAGGGGAAGGAGGCGCCGACTCGGTTGTCTTCGCCGGCGTCGCCGCGACGCAGGCTCCCCGGAGCTCTCCGGCGGGACGCGACCGGCCGCTGAGAACAGGGCGGCTGGGGCCGTGGTGGGTCGGGCCGGACAAATGGTAGGACAAACGGAAGAGGCTCAGAAAGGCCCCAGGGTCTTTCTGAGCTTCTTGGTTTTCCGTGCCCCTCTTCCTGAGGTCAGGCCAGGGCGATGGAGACGATCCCGGCCAGGATGACCAGCGCCCCCAGAACCCTCCACAGACCGAAGGGCTCCCGCAGGACGAGGGCGCCGAGGATGGCCCCGAAGACCACGGAGACCGTCCGCACCGATGAAACGTAGCCGACGACGGTGGTCCGCAGGACCCAGAGGACGAGGAGATAGGCGCCCAGGGTCATCACCCCGACCGCGACGACCTCGACTTTGTGTCGGCGCCATTCCTCAGCGACTTGGGCCGAGCGGCGGGCGAGGATGAGCGGGGTCAGGAACAGAACGGAGGCCAGGAAGCACAGGTAGATGTAGGTCGCGGGACGGACCAGCTGGACCCCGACCCGATCGATCACCGAGTAGCCGGCGATGGACAAGCCGGTCAGGGCGGAAAGGAGGGAAGGCTTGCCCTCGAACCACGGCCTCAGGGCCCTCAGGCCCGGCCGTTCCGTGGGGCGGAGGTGGGCCAGGTAGACGCCGGCGGCGACGAGCCCGATGCCGCCGAGCCCGATGGGTGGGATGCGCTCCCCGAGGAACAGGTAACCGAAAAGGGTGGCCCAGATGGGCGCCGTCCCGCGGGCCAGCGGGTAGACGAGGGAGAGGTCCCCGAGTTGATAGGCGCTGCCGAGGATGAGCAAGTAGACCGCCTGCACGGCCCCGGAGGCGACGACGCACAACCAGCCTCGGCCCGGAAGGGGCGAACGGAGCCAGAGGATGGGCAGGAACAGGACCGACGAAGCGACCATGGCCAGCCACAGGAAGACCTGCTTGTCTGAGCTCTTCTTGGACAGCAGGTTCCAGCCGGCGTGGATCAGGGCCGCCAGCCCGAGGAGCGCGAGTTTCACAGGGTCCAAGGGCTTCCCCTCCAAGGCTCGTGGTGTCAGGCGAAGCCAGGATCAAAGAACCTGGCCACTTTGCTGGCGATGATCTCTGGCGCCAGAGTGGATGAGCGTCATTCTAGGGGAGATTCAGGCCCTACCGCCCGGTCTCCTGCCAAGAAAGAACCCCGCCCGGCGGCCTTCGATGGCCTTCGGGACGGGGTCTCGGGAAGCGAAGGGCCTTGCAACAACCTAACCCGCGTTGCGCCAATCGTCACTCCGCACCGAAGAGGTCAGCGCGCCGACGGCGGCCAGGCATGCGGCTACCAGGAAGGCCAGCCGGAGACCGGAGAGGTAAGAGCCGGCCGGACCGAGAGTCACGGCCATCGCCGAACGGCGCCACTCGAAGACACCGGTGCTGACGGCCACGCCCAGGACCATGCCCGCGGTCCGGACGGTGGCCAGGACCCCGGAGCCGGTTCCCAGCAAGTGTCTGGGGCAGTTGCCCATGATCGTGCTGTTGTTGGGGGACTGGAAGATGCCGACGCCGAGGCCGACCACCCCGATTCGCCAGGCGATGTCGAAGGCCCCGGCCGTCGGGGTCAGTCTGTACAGAAGGACGAACCCCACCGCCATCAGGGCCTGCCCGACGAAGGACAGCCAGCGAGTGCCGATCCGATCCGAGAGGGAGCCGCTGAAGGGGACAACCACCAGGACGACCAGCGGGGAGACGGTCATGATCAGGCCGGTCTGCTTCGGCGTCCAGGCCAGGATCTGCTGGAGGTAGAAGGGGACGAGGAAGACCAGCGCCGACTGGGAGACGAAGTTCATCAGCGAAGAGAAGCAGGCGGCGCTGAAAGCCAGGTTGCGGAAGAGGCTGAGCTCGAGCATGGGCTGGGTGACCCGCCGCTCCCACCAGATGAAGGCGGCCGAGGTGACGAGGAAGGCGGCGGCCAGGCCGACGGTGGGGGTCGAGGACCAGCCCCACTCCTCGCCGTAGCTTCCGGCGAGGAGCAGAGAGCCGAGGGAGACGAAGCCGGCGGCGGCTCCGACGAGGTCGAATCGCTGCCGCTTCAACTCGGTCTGGTCAGGCAAGGTCCGGGAGCAGAGCAGGTAGCCAATGACGCCGACGGGTAGGTTGATGAGGAAGATGGACTGCCAGCTGGATACGCTCAGGAGCAGGCCGCCCAGGCTCGGGCCGAGGGACAGCCCGACGGCTGCCGTCATCCCGAAGAGGCCGAGGGCGCGGCCACGTTCGCCGGCCGGGAAGGTCGCGGCGATGATGGCCGGAGCCATGGCCATGAACATGCCGGCTCCAATGGCCTGGACGGCCCGGAAAGCGATCAATGTCCAGATGTCCGGGGCCAGGGCACAGACGGCCGAAGCGGCGGTGAAGAGGGCCACCCCGAGTAGGAAGATCCGCTTGAAACCGAACATGTCGCCCAGGCGCCCGTAGGTCAAGATGAGGCTGCCGAGGACGAGAAGGTAGGCCATGGACACCCAGCCGACGGTATTCAGGCCGACGTGAAAGACCCGGCTGAAAGTGGGCAGGGCGACGCTGATGACACTGCCATCGATGGGACCCATGACGTTGGCGGCCAGGACGGCGTACAGGATGGACCAGCGGTGCGGCGATACCTCAAGTTCGCCCGGTCGGGCGGCCCCGAGGCTGACGGCGTGGTTGGCGGTGGACAGGTGACCTTACCCCCCGGAAAATCTCAATACTTCGGACTCTTGGCGCATAGCAGGTCAGCTTCAGCCCACCTTCATTCGCCAATCATCGCTCCGGACCGACGAGGCCAGCGCCCCGAGGGTGGCCAGGCAGGCGGCGACCAGGAAGGCGGACCGCAGGCCGTCACGACCCCGATGGGGAGGTTGATCAGGAAGATCGCCCTCCAGCTGGATACGGCGAGCAGGAAGCCGCCGAGGCTCGGGCCGAAGGCGAGGCCGGCGGCGGTGGTCATGCCATACGTGCCGAGGGCCCGCCCGCGTTCGTGGGCCGGAAAGACCGAGGTGACGATGGTCTGCGAGGTGGCCATGAACATGCCGGCCCCGATGGCCTGGACGGCCCGGAAGGCGATCAGCGTCCAGATGTCGGAGGCCAGCGCGCAGAGGGCGGAGGCGACCGTGAAGAGGAGCACCCCGAGCATGAACACCCGCTTGAAGCCGAACATGTCGCCCAGGCGGCCATAGGTCAGGATGAGGCTGCCGATGACCAGGAGGTAGGCCATGGAAAAGACATCGCTGAGGACGGGCATGGCCACGTTGATGACGCTCATGTCGATGGGACCCATGATGTTGGCGATGACGACGGCGGTGAGAACCGACCAACGCTGCGGAAGGGCTTCCGGCTGCGCTTGTCGGCTCGGGCTTAGGCTGATGCTGTGATTGGCGGTTGCCAGGCGACTGACCCCCTGCTAAACGAGGCGTCGAGAACCCAGGGTCCATTATACCACCAGGCCGGTCGCCGCTGGAAGCGGCCGGGGCGCCGACGACGCCCGGTCGGGGCTCCGCCCGGCGGCGGCGGTTTTTGCCTCCAGGGCTTTCTTCCCTCCAGGGTTTTTTCCCCTCCAGGGCTTGACAAAAGACCTGCAATTCGGTATTGTAATGGCTAATTAGCAACGGCCCCAAGCGTGATGACGAGGACGAGTAACCGGGGAAACACCGCCACAGAGAAGGGGTCGCCGGCTGAGAGACCCCGCGGGAAGTCCGGCGAAAATCGCCTCCGAGCCGCCACCCGAGTCCCTCGCGGGATAGGTCTGGCCGGACCCTCCGCCGTTAACCGGAGGGAGGCGTGGCATACGCCTCGGCCAAGGTGGCCGCCTTTCTCCGGCGGCAAATTTGGGTGGTACCGCGTGGACCGATGACGGCCCCCGCCCCATTTCTGGGGTGGGGGCCTGCCGATTTCAAGGGGGTCATGATGATGGCGCCGACGATCACCGTTTACGATACGACCTTGCGCGACGGGGCCCAGCGGGCGGGGCTTTCCTTCAGCCTCGCCGACAAGCTCCGCATCGCCCGGAGGCTGGACGCCTTGGGCTTGCCATACATCGAAGGCGGCTGGCCGGGGTCCAACCCCAAGGACGCCCGTTTCTTCGCCGAACTCAGGCGACGGCCCCTCCGGCAGGCCAAGGCGGTGGCCTTCAGCAGCACCCGCAAGGCCGCGGCCGGCGTCGAGGAGGACCCGACCCTGCAGTCCCTGCTCGAGGCGGACACGCCGACCGTGGCCATTTTCGGCAAGAGCTGGGACCATCACGTCACGGTCGCCCTTGGCACCAGCCTCGAGGAGAACCTTCGAATGATCGCCGAATCGGTTGCCCATCTCCGGCGGCAGGGCCGGGAGGTGGTCTACGACGCCGAGCACTTCTTCGATGGGTTGCGGGCCAACCCCGACTATGCCTGGGCCACGCTGGAGGCGGCCGCCGAGGCCGAGGCCGATTGGCTGGTCCTCTGCGACACCAATGGGGGAACCCTCCCCTGGACGGTGGCCGAGGCGGTCAGGGAGGCCGCCCGGCGCTTCCCGGGGCAACGGCTGGGCATCCACGCCCACGACGACGGCGGGGTCGGGGTGGCCAACACCCTGGCCGCCGTGGAGGCCGGCGCCCTGATGGTCCAGGGGACGGTCAACGGCTACGGGGAGCGTTGTGGCAACGCCAACCTTTGCACGGTCATCGCCGACCTCGAGTTGAAGATGGGGCGGCTGTGCCTGCCGCCCGGACGCCTGGCCGAGATCACGGCGGTCAGCCACTATGTGAGCGAGGTGGCCAACCTGCCATCCACCGATTCCTTGCCGTATGTGGGCCGCAACGCCTTCACCCACAAGGCCGGGGTCCACGTCAGCGCCCTGGCCAAGGACCCAGTGTTGTACGAGCACACTCCGCCTGAGAGCGTCGGAAACCAGCGGCACATCCTCGTTTCCGAACTGGCCGGCCGGTCCAACCTCTTGAACCGTTTCGCCGACAGCCTCGAACCGGCCGAGGCGGCGTCCTTGCTCGAACTGGTCAAGGCCCGGGAGTTCGAGGGTTATCAGTACGAGGGGGCCGAGGCCTCGCTCGAACTGCTGTCCCGCGGCGGCCCGGCCCCCTTTCAGCTCCTTGGCCTGCGGGTGCTAGTCTCGGACGGCGGGGAGGCCGGGGCGCGGAGCGAGGTCAGCATCAAACTGAAGGTGGGGGAGAGGGTGGTCCACACGGCGGCCGAAGGCAACGGCCCCGTGAATGCCCTCGACTCGGCCCTCCGCAAGGCCCTCATGGAAGTCTATCCGGAGGTGGCCAGGGTCCGCCTGACCGACTACAAGGTCCGGGTCCTGGAGGGCTCCGACGGTACCGCGGCGAGGGTCCGCGTCCTCATCGAGAGCAGCGACGGCGAGCGGGCATGGGGCACGGTGGGAGTATCCGTGAATATCCTCGAGGCCTCATGGCAGGCCCTGGCAGACAGCCTCGTCTTCTATCTGACCGTCAAGGGCGCCCGGCCGGCCGCCGTTTCTCCCTGATCGGAGGCCGGCCGCCGTCCCTCCCCGGTCGGAAAGTTCCGCGAATGTCCCGGCCTGGTCAAGCTTATTTTTTCTTTACGTTAGACTAAAATGGTTAGGGAGGAAACTATGCCTATTTGGACGAAGAGGTAGTCAAGACCGTTTAGACAGGAGGGCAGCATGAGCATCGTCGCACTAGCCAGGAAACCCCTCATCAAGTGGGCCTCCACGGCCTGCGCCCTCGCCCTCGTCGCCGGCCTGGTGACCTTCGTCTACCTGCCCGCCCGGACGACCTACGTCCTCGAGGTCAACGGGCAGGGCCTCGGCCTCATCCACGGCAAGTCCTTGGTCAATCGGGCCCTGACTGAAATCGCCGCGGCGGCCGGCAAAGAACTCGGCCGTCCGGTCCGCGCCGGCCGGCAGGTCATGCTGGTCCGCTATATCAACACCCCGACTGAGGCCACGCAGCCGGAATTGGCGGACGTCGCGGCCATCGAGGCCGCCCTGAATGGGGCCTCGATTCTCGTCACCGACGGCTTCATGATCACCGTCGGCGACGAGCCAATCGTCGGGCTCCTCGACAAGGGTGAGGCCCAGGCGGTCATCAACGACCTGAAGGCCGAAGAAGCCGCCCGCATCCAGAAGCGCGGGGCCACCGTCGACAGCCTGGAGTTCGAGCAGAAGGTCGTCGTCGCGGCCGGCCCGGTCCCGCTGGATAAACTGCGGACCAAGGACGAAGCCAAGCAGATCCTGGCCCGGGGCACCGACAAGGTCGTCGGATACGTCGTCTCGCGCGGCGACTCCCTTTGGAGCATCGCCCAGAGTCACGGCCTCAGCGTGGACACCCTCCTCAAGGCCAACCCGCAATTGCCCGGGAACGGCGCGATCAAGCCCGGGGAGCAACTCAGCCTGACCGCCTCCGAGCCGATCATCAGCATCGTCAGCGTGGAGACGAAGACGGTCAAGGAGTGGATCCAGTTTGCCACCCAGGTCGAGGCGGACCCGGACCTGTGGCCGTGGCAGACCGTGGTCAAGCAGCCGGGCGTCGGCGGAGCCAAGGAGGTCACCTATCGGATTGAGCGGCGGACCGCCGACAGCAAGGAAACGACCACGGTGGTCAGCGAGAAGCTCCTCTCCGAGCCGAAGACCCAGATCGAACTCAGGGGTACGAAGCAGGCCCCGGCCCTCGGCACGGGTGCGTTCTACTGGCCTCTGTCGGCCGGGCAGATCACTTCGGGCTTCGGCTGGCGCGGCCGGGGTTATCACACCGGCGTAGACATCGCCGCCCCGCGCGGCACCGAAGTCGAAGCGGCCGACTCGGGCACGATCACCCTGCTCGGGTGGGACGGGCGCTACGGGAAGGCGATCATGATCGACCACGACGGCGGGCGCACGGTGACCCTCTATGGGCACCTCAATGCCTATGCCGATGGATTGAAGCAGGGTTCCAAGGTCGAGAAGGGGCAGCTCATCGGTTTTGTCGGGAGCACCGGCAACAGCACCGGACCGCATCTCCACTTCGAAGTCCGGATCGACGGCAAGCCGTCCAACCCGATGAGCTACTTCCCAAAGTGACCAGGCGATAGGATCCGGAACTGCACTGAAACCTTCGAGGCCAGCCTCTGAGAAGAGGCTGGCCTCCTTCACCCTTGGCCAGGTTGGCCGCTTGGTCGGGGCCGGAGAGCAATTGGAGAAGGGCCACTCGCAGCAAGCCCATCGACCCGCCTCCAAGCTCGGACAGTCTGGGTCTTCAGCGGGCCTTGGCCAGGAGGGCGTTGAACCCGGCGGCGATCTCGGCCGAACGCCGGGCGGCCGAGGAGACCGCCTGGCGGACCGTGTCCGGCAGACCATGCTCGCTCATGACCTTGAGGGCGGCTTCAGTGGTGCCGCGGGCCGAGGTCACCTTGGCCCTCAGCGCGGCCGGGTCGGCCCCGGTCGTCTTGAGGACGGCCGCGGCGCCCTGGAAAGTCTCGACCACCAGAGCCCGGGCCAACTGGTCGTCGAGCCCGGCCTCGGCCGCCGCGGTGATCAGGGACTCCACGAAGTAATAGAAGTAGGCCGGGCCCGACCCGCTGACCGCCGTGACCGCGTCGAGCAGTCCCTCATCGACCACGTGGACCGAGCCGACCCCCGACAGGGTCGTCTTAGCCAATTCCAAGGCCACCTCGCTGGTCCCCGGCGGCACAGCGATGGCCGTCACCGAAGCCCCGGCCTGTGAGGACGTGTTCGGCATGGCCCTGGCCAAGTCGACTCCGGCGGGAAAGGCCGTCGTCAGGAAGTCCAGCGGCAGGCCGGCCACCGTCGAGATGACCAGCGAGCCCGGCGTGACGTGGGGAGCCACCTCGGTGACGG
>DASXUT010000092.1 GCA_036504675.1 Bacillota bacterium
ACCAGGCCGGCGCGAGGAAGCGCGGGGCCCGTGTCCCGGTCACCCCTCCGAGGAGGCCCATCAGCCGGCGGACCGTGACCAGTTCGCCCGAAAGGATGTAGACCTCCCCGGTCCGCCCCTTGTCGGCGGCGGCGATGAGCCCCTCGGCAACGTCGCGGACGTCGACGAAATCGTAGGCCCCGTCGACGAAAGCGGGCAGCCGCCGCTTGGCGAAGGTCAGAAAGAGCCGGCCCATCTCGGATAGCCGGAAATCATAAGGGCCGATCACCCCGGTCGGGCAGACGACCACGGCGTCCAGCCCTTGCCCGGCCGCCCGCAGGACGATCCGCGTGGCCTCGGCCTTGGATTTTCCGTAGGCCATGTGGATGCGGCTTGGGTCGATCGGCATCGTTTCGTCGATGACCGTCCCCTGCGGCGGCTCGGCAATGGCGTGAATCGAACTGACGTAGACCAACCTTCTCACGCCCGTGCGACGGCAGGCCTCAACGACATTGGCCGCGCCGCCGACGTTGACCGCCTTCAGGAGCCTCCCCTGCCTTGGGGAGAGGGTGATGACCGAGGCCAGATGGTAGACCACGTCGGCCCCGGCGAAGGCGGCCTCCAGCGATCCCGAATCCCTGACGTCGCCCATGGCGGTCTCAATGTCCAGCCCGGCCAAGGGCTCGCGCCCTTCCGACGGCAGGACCAGGCACCTGACTTTAGCGTCGCGGGACAATAGGGCGCGGACGAGGGTGTTGCCGATGTGCCCGGTGGCGCCGGTGACGACGTTCATGCTCTTGCCTCGCTTGAGGATTGACGGGTTCCCGGCAATCATTTTTCGTCATCCCCCATGATTCCATTCGTATGCCCGTCTTCCTGCCATTACGTCCGCGAAAGCTACAAAAGGCGGGCTAGAAGCGGCGGGTTTGGTCCCCGCAAGCTAAAGCGGACGGTAGCCGTCCCCGATATGGATAGAGAGATGGGGGGTCCAATCGATGCTTCAAGCGCTCAAGCTCGACCACAACGCCGTGGCGGTCTACGCTAGGGCGGCCAAAGGGGAAACCGACATCGTAGGCATCGAAGAGCAGGTCCGAGAATGCCGGACGGCGATCAATCGCAATGGCGTCAAACTGAAGAAGGATCTGATCTTCGTTGACGAAGGGCAACCGGGAACGAGCCTCGACCGCCCGGCCCTGTCGCAGTTGAGGCAATCGGTCAAGGAGGGGACGGTGTCGGCGGTCTTCGTCTGGCGACTGGATCGGCTCAGCCGCAGCGTCCTCGATTGCGTCTCGCTGGTCCGCCGGGAGTGGGGCAAGAAGTGCGTCCTCGTCTCGGTCAGCGACGACTTTCATACCGGCGGCCCTTCGGGCGAGCGGGTCTTCGGTATCCTTCAGCGGTTCATCGAGGCCGAGGCCCCGAGCCTGGAAGTGCTCGAGGAGATCGCCTCGCTTCAGCCGAGGCACCGTTCGGCGGGTCGGGGGCGATAGACTGGCGAGCCCCGGGCCGCCGCCAACGATGAAGACATAGCGCCGGCGAAGACCGGCCTCGTGATGAGGTCGGTCTTTCTTCGATCTTCTCTCATTCGCTCGGCGGCGGTCGGCAGGCGGCGGTCGCAACGCTCGGTCGCCGTTGTGGTAAGATAGAAACAGCGGCATCTTGACCGGCGAGCAAGGCTAAACCCCACTGACAGGACCGTGGTACCGTGAGCGAGCGACTGGCGGAATGGCTGACGATGGCCCTGGGCGGCCTGGGCGGATTCGGCATCTTCTTGGCGATGGCCCTGGAGAGCGCGTGCGTCCCGATACCGAGCGAGGTCATCCTGCCGTTGGCCGGGATCCTGGTCGGGCGAGGGCTCCTGTCCTTCTGGGGGGCCGTGGCCTGGGCGGTCGGCGGGCAGATGGTCGGGTCGACCGTCGCCTACCTGGTCGGTTTCTATGGTAACCGACCGCTCCTGCACCGTTACGAGCGATTCATCCTCCGTCGGGGCGAGCTGGAGACGGCCGAGCGCTGGTTCAAACGCCACGGTGAACTCACGGTCATGGTCACCCGGCTTCTCCCCGGCATCCGGACGTTCATCTCCCTGCCGGCCGGTATCGCCGCCATGCCTTTCTGGCGCTTTCTCGCCTATTCGTTGGTCGGGGCCATCCCCTGGACGGCCTTCCTCATCTGGGCCGGCCTCGAGGTCGGCGCGGTCTGGAAGAATCCCGGCTGGGCGCCGTTCTTCCGTCTGGCCGAGGTCGTCGTCCTTCTGGCCGTCATCGTCCTGGTCGGCCTGTACATCAGGCAGAGGTTCGGGGGAAGGGGCGGAAGGGGAAGGCGCGGCCGGGCAGGGGAATAGGGCCTCATCGCCGTAGACCGATGGCATTGAGACTAAAGCCGCGCCCGGAAGTCCTTCCGTGACGCGGCTTTTCTCATCATCCGGCTGATGGGGTCGCGCTCCTTCCAGGCTGCCTGGCGAGCGACGATCAGGAGTTCCTCCATGGGTGGTGTCTGCCGTTTCTGGTGACCAGGGCGAGCCCGTTCTCGACGGCCACGGCGGCGATGAGGGCGTCGGAAAGATTGAGCGTCTTTCCCTGTTACCCGTGGGAGAACCTTCACCTGCCGGCCCTCAGGGCGGCCTCAGCCGTAACCGGGTAGAGCTGTGCTCATGTTCTGTCACTGACGAAAAGGGCCGGCCCCCGAAACCAATTGGGCGCCGGCCTTCTCGTTTGTCGGGGTGGTGGGATTTGAACCCACGGCCTCTTGCTCCCAAAGCAGAGAGTGAGGGAACGTGTGTTCGTATTCTCTTGTCCGTGTCAGTGGTTGGTAGTGGTTTATAGTGCGGTTTCGAGGGCGGTACCCTGGGGCGGTATTTCCGTCGTGGTAGGCCTGTTTAGGTGGTGGTGGACCACGGTAGATGGACAATGGATGGACAAAAAAGGGCGCCCCCCGGCCGGCCCCTGTCATGCAATGGGATGCATGGTCATGCGACTATGGTTGGTGGTTTCAGGTTGCGTTCCTCAATCGAAATTGGATCCCCCGTCGTAAACGAGCGGAAGACGCCAAACTTGAGCCTGTCAATCCAAGTCTATGCCTTCACACTCAACGTTCTCAATGATCTCTGGTCTCTCTTCAAAGCCATTTCCTCGGATGACAGGTGTTGGCTGGCCGAATCTCGATAACAGCCA
>DASXUT010000093.1 GCA_036504675.1 Bacillota bacterium
ATCCTTGGTATCACTGCAACCGGTGCGAAAGAACCGGGCCCGGACACATAGATACACGCCCCAAAAGACCCAATCGTGGAAACCCTTCTCTGGCGCCCAGTTGCGCCATTCTTTTACCTAGTGACTGTCGAACTCGGGTGAGAGGGTCCACCGTTCCCCGTTCAAGAACAAGAGGAGCGAGAGACGTTGCTCTCGCTCCTCTTGTCTGGACCATGCTGATTTGTGGTCCCGGTTTTCTAATCCTCTTTGAGGCTCCCGTCCGGCTTGGATAATCGAAAGTGGACTGGCGGTTTCGCCCCCTCACAGTTCCACCCTCTCGTAAATCAAGCAAGACAAAGAACATGACACAGCGAGCAAAACCAGCCCCAGGCCGATTCCGCTGATCAAGATCATTGCTTGGTGGGAAGCGAAGTATTGAAGGGCCTGGCTGATGTGCTTGAGGAGATCGGTCCGCCTGACGACAAAACCGCCCAGGACAGCGAGGACGTAGTACGGCAGGTTGGCGAGCACGTAGACCTTGGCGAACGGGTACTTGAAGTAGATGGGCAACAGGACGGCGAGGAACAGGCAGAAATAGAGGAAGGAAGCGGACACCGCGGCTATGTAGGTGAGGCGGTCCCCGGTGTGGAGGAGCGATGAAAGCACATAGGTGATCGCGCTGGCGACGATCCCGTTGATGACGACAATAAGCAAGGCAAACACATATCTGCCGATGACGACGTCGGTCTTTCGGATCGGCAGGATGCCATAGAGCTTGCTTAGGTTGTTCCTCTCGTATACGGAGAAGTACAGGCCGAGAATGGGCGCCGAAATAACCACGGGAATCACGACCGCCAGGGCCGGTACCTTGGTCATCACCGAGAGGAGCACGCCGATGGCGTAGATGTAGATGAAGACCTTATAGTAAGTCCTCATGATATGGTCATCCAAGCGTACCGATTTGAGGACATCACTCATCGTCTTGTCAGGCCTCCTTGCTGATGCAGACCAGGATTTCATCTATCGTCGGCGTTTCTGTGACGACCCCTTTTGGCGCGTAGGCCAGGTCGGAAGCCGGCAACAGTCCGGCAAAACCAGTGTTGCTGGTGTAGAGTCCGATGATTCTTTCACGCAGTGGGCTCTTGAGATCGTCTGGGCCGCCCTTCACGGTGTAGAAGCTCTCGAGCAAGTCATCCTTCGTCCCGGTGTAGAAGATCCTGCCCCTCCTGATCAGGGTGATGTAGTCGGCGATCTTCTCCAGGTCGGTTGTGATATGGGTCGAGAAAAGGATGCTCCTCTCTCCATCAGAGATGTAGGTGCTCAGAATCCCCAGGAGCTCATTGCGGGCGACAGGGTCGATCCCGCTCGTTGGTTCGTCGAGGATCAGCAGCTTAGCCTCGTGAGACAGGGCCACGGCGAGCATCAGCTTGAGCTTCATCCCACGAGACAGGTCCTTGACCTGTTTGTCGAGGGGAAGTCTGAAGCTCTTCACGTATTGACCGTACTTCTCGCTGTTCCAATTGGTGTAGAAGCCTTTGAGGGCTGTCTCGACTTCCGCGACCCTCCAACTGTCCACGAAATAGATGTCGTCGAGAACCACAGCGATGTCTTGCTTGATCCTTTGCTCGTCCTCGATGTTGTCCAGGCCGAAGATCTTGACCGTTCCAGCGGTCCGTCTGACCATGTTCAGGAGGAGACGGATCGTCGTTGTCTTGCCGGCGCCGTTCTCGCCGACAAGTCCCATGATATAGCCCGCAGGCAGAGAGAAGGAAACGTCGCGGAGTGAGAAGCCTTTGTAGTCCTTGCTCAGCTCTCGAACCTCAATGGCGTTCTTCATACTCATTCTCCTCCAATAAAGACTCGAGTAGGCGATGCAGCTCTTCCCGGGACAGCTTGGCGATCTTCGCCGTATCTATGGCCGCCGAGAGACTGCCCTCGATCTTCCGAGTGAGTTGCTCCCGCACAAGCTCAGTGTCCTTGGGACAAACGAAGCAGCCTTTCCCCTGGATGTTCGTTATTAAGCCTTCCCGTTCCAAATCGGAATAGGCCCTGGTCGTCGTGATGACGCTGATTTTGAGATCCCTGGCCAGTTGCCTTATGGATGGGAGCACATCCCCCTCGTGCAATTCATCGCTCAAAATGGCTGACCGCACCTGCTCTTTGATTTGCTCATAAATGGGTTTCCCTGAGGCATTGGTAATGACTATCCGCAATATAGGATCACCCACACCGCTTCAGTGTCTTTACTGTCTATAGACGATATTAACACCGGAGCCATGGCGTGTCAACCCGCCAGAGAAGCCCGTCTTCCGGAGTGAGCTGAACACAATAGTGCACAGCGTGCTGCACGGTGAGCCCCCGTCGGGTCAGGCCCGAGCGCAAACCTCGGTCGCCTCCGCGCCGACGGATGTCTCAATCTCCGCACGGACTCTCGGTGCGCCTTCTGTGAAGCCGCTGGAATCGACCTCAAGGGCCGTCCTGAACTCCTTGACGGCGGTGTCGACCTTGCGAGGGTCCCTTGACCATTCCTTGGCCACGAACCGGTCCAGGTCGGGGGAGTCCATCCAGCCGCCTTGATCGTGTAGGATGCCCTCGAACTGGGCCAAACAGATGATCCCCAAGCCGTAGTGCGCGTCGGCACTCTTCGGGTTCAGGCGGACAGCCCTGGTGTACTTGTCGGCCGCCTTCCGCAGGCGTCGCTGCTCGTAGTAGAAGGTCGCCAGGTTGTAATGAAGCTGGGCCTCGTTGGGACTCAGCTGCAGGGCCTTCTGGAATTCCGCCAGGGCCTTATCCGGCTTCTTCCGGGCGGCATGGGCGATTCCCAGGTAGCTATGGGCCCAAGCGCTGTCGGGATTGATCTTCACGGCCTCGGCGAATTCCTGTGTGGCTTCGGCCAGCTTACCTTGCCCGAGCAACGCGTTTCCGCGTTCCAGGTTCTCATTTACGTTCGGGTATTCACTTTTCTTGGGCTTTGAGAACAGAGCCATGTGGAGCCCCCTCCCTACAAACGCTGGATGCGTATACCGCAAGCCAGTGGGTGGATTGGACAGCGCTTGACGAAATCCTCCATTCCCCCCCCACGCGTAGACAATCGAAGAGGGCCCCCCGGATGGCTCGCGGCATCCCGGGGGCTTTCTTGTCGGCTTATTGGTGACCCCTTGCCGGTCCGGCCCCGTAGAAGGATATACAGATGTCGCCTATCACCCGGATTAGGTTGACAACTGCTCAGTAGAATGCTAAAGTTACTAACAGATGTAAGGTATGCCAGAGGTAAACTCATGACTTTAGACACGGTCGACCTTCAGATCCTTGAGATCCTCGCCGACGACAGCAGGACGCCCTATGCGGATATCGCCAGGCGTCTAAAGCTGTCCCGGGCTGTTGTCACCAACAGGGTCAACGGGTTGATCGCGAGGGGAGTGATACGACAGTTTGCCGTGATCGTGGATCCCAAGACGCTCGGTAGGGACATATGTGTGCTCTTTGAGATTGACACCGCTCCCAAGCATGCTGAGGAGACGGCCAAGATCCTTGCCGAACAGGACTGCACCGCTCAAGTCTACACAACCGGGACCGCCTCAGTCTTCTGCCATGCTTTTTTCCGCGGGAGCAAAGAATTCGAGGACTTTGTGGCCCAGATTGTCGGCCGGCTTGAGGGCGTCAGAGGGATGAAGACTAACCTTCTCTTGGGTTCTTACCGCGGCAAATCACCGGCAATGTCGATGGAGCTGAACGACAGCGAACGAACCACGAAAAAGGACTAACAGACGGAGGTTGCTACTAGTGAACGAACCTGCGGAGAAAAAGACGGTGCGAACGTACCGATACTCGACCGTGGACCTCCTGATCATGGCTGTGGTTGCCGCCATCGGGGCCGTTGTCAGCGCTTTGGTCATCAACCCCTTGGTGAGGACCCTCAACCTGGGTAGCCCGTTCCTGGCGATGTGGCCCGGGTCCTTGCATCTACTGGCCATCGTCTTGGGCGGATTGCTTGTTCGCAAGCCAGGCGCGGCGATGGTCACCGCTCTCATGAATGGTCTGTTGCAGATGCTGTTTGGAAACACCGCGGGCGCCCTCTGCCTGATTTATGGGGTTGGCAACGGGGTCGGCGCCGAACTCGGAATGGCTCTCTTCCGGTACAAGTTCAAGCCCGCCTCGGCGATCATCACGGCTGGACTCGCCACGGCCACCGGCTTTGCCGTCGACCTCATCTACTGGTTCGGCAACTTCGCCCCGCAGTTCAAGGTGCTGTATATCGTTGACGCCTTCTTTGCCGGATCGGTCGTCTGTGGTCTTGTCTCTTTGGGAATCATGCAGGCCCTGAAACGCGCCGGCGTGACTCGGTGAGATCATGCAGGAGGTCTCCGCGAAATGCGGAGACCTCCTGTCGACAAACGGGAGGCCTCCAGTCCGTGAACCAGTCATATTGGCTCAATACCTATGAAGACATCAGAGATGGCGCCGCGGAGTACGTCGTGGTGCAGCCAATCGGGTCGACTGAACAACACGGGCCGCACCTACCCGTGGGTACGGACAGCCTGATCACCACTTCCATCATCGAGAAGTTGGAGGCCAGTCTGGCGAGGGAACGCCTGCCCATATGCTTCCTCCCCCTGTTGCCCTACGGTAAGAGCAACGAACACGACAATTTCCCGGGGACCATTTCGCTCAGCCTGGAGACCCTGATCAGTGTTCTCAGAGACGTCGGGAGAGGGTGCGCCAGAGCCGGTTTTAGGAAGCTGATCATCCTTAACGGACACGGCGGAAACCACGAAACCATCGACCTGATGACGCGCGAGATCCGGATACAGACGGGCATGGGCGTCTTTGCCGTTCACCCGTTTCTCAAGATACAGCCGCAAAGCGGAATGAACCTGTCCAGTGAAGAGGCCAAGTTCGGAATCCACGCGGGAGAGGTCGAAACTTCTCTCCTTCTGAGAATCCGCCCCGACGCCGTGAAGACGGAAGCCTTCAAGCCGGAGTATCCGTCCCTTATCGCCCGAACGCGGGAAATCGACTTCTCCGAACGGGTGCCGTTCGGGTGGGTGACTGAAGACGTCTCCACTCTGGGCACCATCGGGGACCCGACCCGCGCCTCGAGGGAATCAGGGGAGTCCCTCCTCGACGGCATCTGCGCTTCCTTGGTCGCGGTCATCAGGGAGATCTGCAGCATTCAATGGAAGTCGGGGAGATGAGCCGGATGGACACGAGGCTTGAGGTCAAGGACTTCTCGTTCACGTTTCCAGACCACACCGAACCTTTCTTGAAGGACATCAATCTGACAGTCGAACCCGGTGAGTTCGTCGCCGTCGTAGGGCCATCCAGTTGCGGCAAGAGCACCCTCGCTCTGTGCATGACCGGGTTCTACCCGAGCGTCCTGGGTGGCGCCATTGGAGGCAGCATAAGGGTCGGAGGCCTGGACACGACCTTCTCCACGGTCGCCGAATTGGCCACCAAGGTGGGCATCGTTTTCCAGGATCCCGACAGCCAATTCTGCAACCTCTTCATCGAAGAGGAGCTTGCCTTCGGCCCCGAAAACCTCCGCGTGGACAGGGAGGAGATCCTCAGGCGGGTCGGCAAGTACCTTCACTTCGTGAACCTGGATGGCTTCCAGCGTCGGCGGATAGCCGAGCTGTCGGGCGGGCAGAAGCAACGAGTGGCGATAGCCTCGGTCATGTCGATGGAGCCTGACGTCCTCATCCTCGACCAACCTACCGCCAATCTGGATCCGACCGGCAAGGAGGACATCTTCGAGACACTGTACCGGCTGAACCAGGAGACCGGCAAGAGCCTGGTCCTCATCGAACACCAGATCGACGAGTTGATCAGATACGTCGACCGGCTCATCGTCATGGACAAAGGTCGGATCGTCGACCAGGGGGCTCCGCGCGACGTCCTGCTTCGACGCGGGGAGTGGATGGAGAAGGATTGCGGACTGTGGGTCCCTGAGGTCAGCCGGCTGTCCTTCGCGCTTACGGGGGGGGACTCGACGCCTGACATGATGCCTCTTTCCGTCGAGGAAGCGGCACGTCTGATGCGCCCCATGGTCGCGGAATTGAGGGAAGGGCAAGCCGCGTCCCCTGCGCCGGACCGGCGAGAGTCCGGGCCGGTGATAACCATTGACCGAGTCAATTTCGGGTATCCGTCAAAACCCAACGTCCTCAAGGGGGTATCCTTCGAAGTCAGGAAGGGAAGCGTCACCGCCCTGATGGGGGAGAACGGGTCCGGCAAGACCACCCTTTCCCTCATGATGGTGGGCTTACTCAAGCCTGACTCGGGGACGATCACCATCTCCGGCGTTGACACCAAGAAGGCTCCCCTCAAGGAGATCTGCTCCAAGGTCGGGTACGTCTTCCAGTACCCCGAGCACCAGTTCGTGACCGACACGGTCAGGGACGAATTGGCCTACGGCTTGAAGAACCAAGGACTGTCCCCCGACGAAATCGGCGCCCTGGTCAAGGAGACCCTCGAGACCGTCGACCTGGTTGGGACGGAAGACAGACACCCCTTCACCCTGAGCATGGGGGAGAAACGGCGGCTGAGCATCGCGACCATGCTCGTCAGGCGGCCGGACGTGCTCATCCTCGACGAACCATCAGCCGGGCTCGATTGGCGGAATGCCAAGTACATGATGGACATCCTGCTCAAGTTGAACCAGGCCGGAGTGACCATCCTGATGATCACCCACACCACTTACCTGGTGGCCCGTTATGCCGAGCGCGTGATCGTCATGGATCAGGGTGAGGTCGCTTTTGAAGGGTGCCCCTTGGACCTGTTCGAGAACCTGGAAACCATCCGCACCAAGGCGATAGAGAAGCCCGAGGTGCTCAAGGTGATCGAATTCCTCAGGAAATCCGGGGTGAGCGGGTTGCCCGCCTTCCTTACCGCCGATGATGTGGCCGCGGCCCTGGGGAGGTGTCGCACCAGTGCTTAGGCTGTCATACATCGAGGCCGATTCGTTCCTTCATCGCCTGGATCCCACCAACAAGTTCCTCTGGTTGATCGGCACCGCTTTCTTGTCATACGTGGTGACCAACCCGGTTCACCAGACCGTGGTTCTGCTCTTGACGGTTCTCACGGCCCTGGTCCTCGGGAGGCTACCTTTGAAAGAGTTCTTCTGGGGGATGACCCTCTTCGTCACTTTTGGCGTCATCCTGTTCATCATGCAAGTCCTCTTCTACGTCGGCGCCGACCAGGCGGTCCTGTTCACCGTGGGACCCGTCCACATCAGGACGGCGGGCTTCATCTTCGGACTCAACCTGGCCATCAGGGTCTTCGTCCTGGGAGCCAGTGCCCTGTCCTTCATCATGACCACGGAGCCAAGAAGAATGATCTATGACATGGTGGTCAGGCTCCGGTTCCCGTATCGGTTTGCCTTTGTGTTCTATGCGGCTCTGCGCTTCATCCCGATCTTCGAGAATGAAGCCAACAATATCCTGAACGCCCAAGCGGTCAGGGGAAGTGCCGAGGTAGAAAAGGGCCTGTTGGGCAAGATCAAAGTCTACAAGAGGCTGGGGGTGCCGCTGATCACCAGCGGCCTGAAGAAGGCCAAGCTCTCCGCCATCGCCATGGACGCCAGGGCGTTTGGCGCATACCCCACGAGGACCATGACATACACGTACGACACTCCCAGGGTGGGTTACCTCTTCGGGGCGACTCCGTGGGTTGCCTTCGTCGCCTATCTCTCATGGCTGTTGGCGACGGGCGGGTGGCATATTTCGTAGCCCCCCGTGCCGGCCGCCGACCATTCTCTTCCCAATCACTAGACCCAGCGAAAAGAGAGCCCGAGCTCTCTTTTTTTCTGCCGACACGAGAGTCACTCCGGCTCCCGGAGGGAAACCAGGGCCTGCCCCAGAACAGTACAAATGTTGCGACATGAAAGGAGATGGATGTCCATGACCGAAAATGCCCTGCGAGCCCTGAGCGTCTTGCGGGACGGCAGCCAGTTCAAGTGGTACGTCATCCCCCTGCTGGCCTTTATGTTCTACGTTTACACCGTAGAGGCCGAGAAACGCAACTGGAACCTGGTCCTGGCCGGGCTCGCCTTCTGGGGCATGGACTGGTTCAACGAGATCTGGAACGCGCTGGTGCTGCACTTCACCGGTTACGCCCCGGTCTGGGGAGCCCCCGGCAACACGGCCTTCCTCATCCTGGTCGGGCTGAATATCGAGATAATGTTCATGTTCGCGGTCTCCGGCGTGATCTGGAGCAAGATGCTGCTGCCGAAGAAGGAAGACAGGATCTTCGGCCTTCCGAACCGTTGGTTCATCGCCGTGGTCGGGTCGGCGTTCTGCGTCTTGGTCGAGTACCTCCTCAACAGCGCCAACGCGCTGACCTGGGACTATCCGTGGTGGAACCGCGGCGCCCCCTGGCTCATCTTCCTGTTCGGATACCTGACGTTCTTCGTGGTGGCTTTCTGGGTGTACGACATGAAGTCCCTGAAGCAGAAGCTCCTCACCGTCGGAAGCATTTGGGCCTTGGACATCCTCGCCCTGGTGCTGTTCATCCCGGTGCTGCACTGGATCTGAAAGACCACCAACGAAGAGCAAGCTCAAAAACCAGGGGGATGATGGTAGAGGCGGCGAATCGACGATGACCACGGCCGCCAATCGGCTTCAGAGAGCACTGCCGCCGGGTCGTGGCCACCCGCGGGTAGGTCCGGTCGAAAAGCCGGACGCCCTCGACGGCGAAGTCCAAGGGAGAGTCGCTCAGGCGGCTCTTTTTTGTGACCGGGGAGCCGGCGGGCTACCATCATGAGGACACCCTGGGGATAGAGGAGTCTGACACCAAGAGGGGAAACGTTCAGGGGCCCAACACCCGGTTCGGCCCAACCTGCCCGATTTAAGGAGGGTTCCCTGATGAGACGGTCGCGGCAGCTGCTGGCCATCACCCTCTGTGTGCTCCTGCTGGCAAGGGTATCATCGGTGGTCCTGGCCGGTGCCGACCCGGCGGATAACGGCAACGGCGTCATCACCCCCCAGCTGTGGTCATCGACCCAGGACTACGACTGGTACAAGGCCTTGAACGTGGTGACGGAACGGTCCAAGGGCCAGCCCCAAACGTTCCAATATCCGTTCACGGTCAAGGCTACCGTCGCCAGGCTGGCCATCGACAACGATGGCATCAGAGAGCTGGAGGTGGCCGTCAACGGCCGGCGGCTCAACCTGAACACCTTCTTCGACCAGGGGAAGGGGAAAGCCGTCTTCGACATCAGCGGGCTGGTCCAATGGGGTGAGAACACCCTGGACGTCCAAGCCCTCGGCACCCCCAACGCGATCGCCAAAATCGCCGTCGAGGCCCCGGCCCTCGATGTCCGCGTGCTGCACCTCAACGATATCCACGGCAAGCTGGACCCGCTGGCCAAGGTGGCCGCCTACGTCAAGGCGGCCGAGGCCGCCAGTGGATCCGTCCAGACCTACTACGTCGACGGCGGCGACGACTTCAGCGGTGACCCGGTCACCGACCTGAACAAGGGCGTCCCGATGATCGAAGTCCTCAACGCCTCCGGCTTGGATCTGCTGGCCGTCGGCAACCACAACCTCGACTACGGCCCGGCCAACACCCAGGCCCGCCGGGCGGAATCACAGTTCCCGTGGCTCTCGGCCAACACCGTCGTCGTCGACCAGGCGGCGACGCCGATCCAGCCCTTTGACGGGTCCAAGGTCTACACCAATGACCTCGGCCAGAAGACCGCCTTCATCGGCCTGACCGAGACCCCGCCGTCGACGGGGGCCAAGAACACCGTCGGCCTGCGCTTCGACGACCCGCTGGCAACCGCCCAAGCGCAGGTGGCAGCGGTCCGCGCCGAGGCCAACCTGGTCGTCGTCGTCTCCCACAATGGCCAGGACTTCGATCAGCGTCTGGCCACGGCCGTGCCCGGCATCGACCTGATCATCGGCGCCCACTCGCACACCTACGACAGCTCCCCGTTGATCGTCAACGGCGTGCCCATCATGCAGGTCGGCTCCGGCGCTACCGACCTCGGTGACCTGGCCGTCAGGCAGGCCGAACAGGTCATCGTCAGCGGCGGCGCGGCCGGTGGCGCCTACACCGTCCAGGTATCCGGACTCACCATGGTCGACCCCGAGGTCCAGACCATCGTCGACCGGTGGAACGCCCTGATGGGCTCGACCCTCGACGCCAAGATCGGTTACACCCCGATCGCCCTCAACCGGGATGACCGCTATATCAAGGACGTCTCCATCGGCAACCTGATCACCGATGCCATGCGGTCCTACATGGGCACCGAGATCGCCCTGACCAACAACGGCGGCATCCGCACCTCCATCCCGGCCGGTGACATCACCATGCGGCAGGTCTACACGGTTCTGCCCTTCGGCAACTTCGTGATGAAGGTCAACCTGACCGGCGACCAGCTCCGCCAGATCATCGAGTTTTCCTACGTCCGCGATAACCGGTTCCAACTCGACCTGCAGACCTCCGGTTTGACCTACACTATCTACACCGGCCCGGGCGGCGTCTTGGACCATGTGGTCCTCAAGGTCAACGGTCAGCCGATTGACCCGAACCAGGTCTACAGCGTGGCCATGGCCGATTACATCGCCACCGGCGGCAGCGGCTACCCGGTGCCGAGCATGGCGGCGCCGGTCGACATCTCCTCGGACGTCGACGCGATCATCGTCGGGGAGTTCATCCGGTCCATCGGGAACCTCAACTACCCGGCCGCCGAGGGGCGGATTGTCCTCAAGGCCGCACCCATCCCGGTGCCCGTCACGAAGCTCAACTTCTACAACAGCTCGAGCCTGCTCGCGGCGGCCGGGGACGGCGCCCTGACGAAGCTGACCGACCAGGCCGACATCCTGGTGTGGGGCGAGTCCACGGCTTACCAGTACGAACGGAGCGCCACCCCGCCGAAGAACTTCACCAAGGTCGATGCCGGCCAGCCCATTCCCCTGGCCGCCCTACAGTCGGTCGGCAGCGGCAAGGTGGTCGGCGTAGGGGCCATCATCGTCGCCAACGGCTATCGCGCCAGCTACCAGAACCCGCAGTGGTTCACCAACCTGCTCGACCTGCTGACCGGCCGGTCCACCGGGGCCGTCCTTATCGACGAGGGCCACGGGCAATACTACGACAACACCCGGTTCACCCAGGTCAAGGACTTCCTGTCCGAGCGCGGCTACACCGTCGGCTACACCGGCAAGAACACCGCCCTGACCGCCGACAAGCTGGTCGGCGTGGACGCCCTGGTGATCACCACCCCCGGCACCGTCGGTGCCTACACACCGGCCGAGCTGGCGGTCCTCAACGCCTACATGGCCGGCGGGGGCAACGTCGTCCTGATGTCGCAGACGGACTACGGCAACAACTCCAACCCGACCGAGATGAACACCATCTCAGCCGGACTGGGCTCGGCCATCCGGTTCAACAGCGACGAGGTGAGGGACAACACCAACAAGGATGGGTCCAGCAACTACAGCCCGACGACGACCCAGTTCAACATGAACTACCCGTCGCTCCTGAAGACGCGGTAGGGGATTGAGGGCTTGATCGAGGGATTCGAGTCCCGACATCGGTGATGCGAGGTGCGGCCGCGATGGGCTTCGACCCGCTGCAAGTGACCGTCGACGGCAAGCCCGTCCGCCTCTTTCGGGGGGCCACCGTCCGCCACGCGCTGATCAACGCGGCCGCCGGCTCCCGTCTGGTCAACCTGGTCCAAAGCGGCCGCGCGGCCGTTTGGGATGAGACCCAAGACGCCCAAACCGACCTCGGCGGGGCTCTCTATGACGGCCAGGTACTGGCGGTCAGGGAGACCTAGCGGCCCCGGAGCCGCGACCAAACGGCTGAAGGAGGGTGGGGATGCGCTTCCTTCTGGTCAAGCTGGCGTCCAGCGCTTTGGTCGGTTTGATGGCCCGCGTATGACAGGGTGGCCGGGACCCTGGCCGGCGCGGCCGAGGTCATCGGACTGGACTTCTCGCCCAGAATGATCGAGGTCGCCACGGCCAAGGCCGAACGGACCGGGCTGAGCAATGTCCGCTTCATCCGGGGGGACGCCTCGAACCCAGGTCTGACGGACTTCTGCGACCTGGCCACGGCCCAGAACGCCCCCCTGTACCTGGATTGACGATCGAGGAGGCTGGGCCGGTCGGTAAGGGCATGGTCGTCGTCGGGCACAAGGGCTGACCAGGGCCGCCCGGCCGCGGATCCCATCGGGAAGCTGAGGCAATGGAAAGGGAGGGTCGCTGAGCGGCCCTCCCTCGTGTCCTCCGCCTCGTGACCCTTACCCGGTGATTGCTTTGGCCCTGTCAATGACCTTGCCGATGAAAGTCTCGACGTAGCCGGCCGCGATGTAGGCCTTCGCGTCCTCGGTCTTGATGTCCGCCAGGGACTGCCGCAATTTGGGCAGGTCGGCCTTGACCCCGGCTGCGTCCCGACGGTTCACGGCCTGATCGACCTTCACCGCCAGGAGCCCGGCCCGCCCCTTGTCGCGCAAGGCCACGGCCCAGGGGGCGATGTCGTCATAGAGTCCGGGACTAGTGGCCGCGGCCAGTTGCTGAGGGAGCTCAGCCATCGCCGTCAATTCCTGCTCCAGCGCTGCCGGGGCGGAAGCGGCACCCCTCCAGTAATCGGCGACGACCTTGGCCAGCCCCGGCGCCTCGCTGTCGTAGACCACCGACGACCGAGCGTATGAGGCGAACTTGAGGAGGACCTGGCCGCCGGGCCCACAGACGGCCAGGTGGCCGGCGGCCTCGGTCCAGGCGGCGGCCGGGTCGTACCGGCTCGGGTCGGCCAGGTAGGCCGCCGCCGTGTACAGCGGTAGCCGCGAAGCTTCCGCCTGGATCAGTGGATTGATGAGGTAACCGCCGACGTGGCCGGCCAGCTTGGCGTCGCGGCCGCGGAGCGGCCCGAGGATCAGGCTGTGGAGCTTCTGCTGGACATACGTGTAGTCGTTCACCGGGTAGTTGTCCCAGACGATCGCCTTGCGCTTGACGATGGCCGCAAAGGCGTCGGCGTCCTTGGCCGTGATCGTCCTCGAGAGGACGCCGGGACCGGTCCAGATCAGCGGGATAGCGGCGGCGAGGCGGCCGCCGAGGGAAGTCAGGTAGGAGTCGGCCTTCGTCCCCCAGTAGTGGCTGGGGGTCATCCAGAGGGTGAACCCCGGGTCCTTGGCCCGTTCCGTGCGGTAGAGCCAGTTGGCCAGGTCGGCCTGGGCCAGGGCATAGTTCTGGCCGTATAGGGCGGCATCGGCCGGGGTCAGCTTCTCCGGGACATCGTCGACGGACAACATGAAGGTCTCGATCCCAAGGCCACGCAGCTGGTCGACCTTGGTGGCCAGGGCATCGCGGTCGGCCTTGGAGCTGTAGGTGATGTTCAGCCCGGGGCTGATGGAGTAGACGAAGTCCACCTTGTCCCCGCGGGCCCGGGCGAGGAGGGCGCTGAACCGGGCGACCTCCGCCGCGGGATAAGCCGTCCGCCAATCCTGGCGCTGATAGGGGTCGTCCTTCGGGGCGTAGACATAGGTGTTCAGCCCGACCCGGGCCATGAAGTCAAAGGCCGCCAGCCGCTGGGCTTGGGTCCACGGCTGGCCGTAGAAACCCTCGACGATGCCGCGGACGGCAAAGGGGCTCTTGGTCGCATCGATCCAAACCGCGCCGTCGGCCGGCTGGTCCGGCGGGGTTGAAGACGGCGGGGCGACCACGGCCGGCGGCTCCTTCACTGGGGTCGATGGGCGCCGGGTCAGGCCCGGCAGAGTGCAGCCGCTGACCGCCAGGGCCAGGGCGAGGGCGCCGGCGATGATTCTGGCCGGGAGATTGAACCGGGGCAACAGGACCGCCTCCCAACCGGGCACGGGTCGTCCGGGCGGTCCCGAAAAGGCTATGTCCGCCGGGGCAATCGTCTCGGGATAGTCTCGAACAGATACGCAAAGCCGTTGCTTGGTTGAACATTCAACAATACTCTATGGCCGCCGTTCAGGCAATGGTCTGGATGGTCTTCTTTTGACGTCGGCGGCGCGGCCGCTGTTCCCAGGTAACGGATGGATTGTCTGCCGGCCTATCGGCGGCAAGAACGACGCTGAGGCCGCCCGAAGGCGGCCTCAGTTTGGGGAACCCAGCCACTCAGCCCTGCTTGACCTGGCACTTCGGGCAGACGATCTGCATCGTGCCGCCCGTCTTGACTTTCTCCATGGTCGTCCCGCACTTTGGGCAGGGCCCGCCGGGGTGCCACGCGGGATCGTACCGGCCGTGCTCATTGTGCAGGTCGACCTCGTATTTCAGGCCGCCATCGTCGACCGCTTCGCGGAGGGCGCCCACGGTGGCCTCATAGAGCCTTTTTAACTCAGCCGCGGTCAGTGACGGGATCTTCCGGTCGGGGTGCAACCGGGCCCGCAGCAGGATTTCCTGGATGTAGACATTGCCGATCCCGGCGATCTTCCTCTGGTCCATCAGGACGGCCTTGATGGCCCCCTTGCGGCCGGTCAACAGGTCGCGGAAACGGCCGAAGGTGAACTCGCCGTCGTCCATCGGGTCCAGCCCGAGATCGGCGGTCATCTTGTGGGAGGCGAGTTCGTCGGCCGTGACGGCGTGGGCATAGCCGAACCACCAGAAGTTGATCGTCAGGTAGGAGCGGTCGCCGAAGGTGAACTTCAGCCGGTACTTGGCCGGCGGCGCCTCCCCGGGCTTGCGGAGGAGCACCTCGCCGCCCATCCCCAGGCTGAGGAGGAAGTGGGTTTCTGGTCCGGGCTTGCCGCCCGACCCGGCCTTGGACCCCGGTTCGAGCTTGACGAAGACCCACTTGCCCCGGGAAGTGACCGGCCCGATCTTCCTCCCGACGACCAGGTCCTCGAACTCCTTGACCGGGCGATTGAGAATCTTGACCTGGAGGACTTCGACTGAAACGATCTTCTTGCCGCGCAACTCCTGGTCCATCTGCCGGGCAAGGTTAAGGATTTCCGGTAGCTCGGGCACCCGACAACACCTCCGCTGACTGGAATCCGAACCTGGGCAGCCGACTATGCGGTCTGGACCGGCGCCGCCGATTCCGGCGCTGGAGCGCCTACCCGGACGCGAGTCTTGAGCCAGCGCCCGGTACGGAAGACGAGGAAGGTGACCACGGCCCGGGCGCCCCAATCGGCCAACATGGCCACCCATGCGTAGTAGACGGGCAGCTTGAGCCAGGCCACTAGAACGAAGGTCAGGGGGACCCGAACGAGCCAGGCCCCGCCCATGGTGATGAAGAGGGGGGTGCGGGTGTTGCCCGCGCCCCGCAGCGAGCCGCAGAGAATATCGGTCACGGCCATCAGGGGCTGGGCGAACCCGGCCACTCGCAAGCACTGAGAGGCCATCCGGACGACGGCCGGCTCTCCGGTGAAGATGCGGACGAAGAGCGACGGGACGGCCAGGAAGAAGAGGCCGATGCCGCCCATGACGGCCATTCCCACGACCAGGCATTGCCGGACGGCTTCCTTGGCCCCGGCCTCGTCGCCCGCCCCGAGCTTCTGGCCGGCCAGGATGCTGGCGGCCACGGCGAAGCCATAGCCCGGCATGAACGAGAAGGCCTCCGCGTTCATCGAGACGTAACTGGCGGCAGAGGCCACGCTGCCGAGGGCGGTGACGAAGAACATCCCGAAGGTCCTGGCGGTGTCCATGGTCAGCGACTCGACCCCGCTCGGCAGGCTCAGGCGGGCCAGTTCGCCCGATGGACCCCGGCCCCGGGTTAGCTGCGACAGGCGGAGGCCGAGGCGGCAACGCGGGCTGAAGACCCAGGCCAGGGCCAGGCCGGCCCCGAAGACCTGGGCTAGGACGGCGGCCAGGGCCGAACCGATCACCCCGAGCGGCTGGTTGCCGAAGTGCCCGAAGACCAGCCCCCAGGCCAGGATGATGTTGACCACGTTGAGCAAACCGGTCACGAACATCGGGGTCCGGGTGTCCCCGGTGGCCCGGATGGCTGAGAGGGCGATCATCGCCGGGAGGTAGACAGGCGCGCCCATGGCCAAAATGCGGATGTAGGTCGCGGCCGACGCCTGGGTGGCGGCCGGGAGGCTGGTCAGTCCCATCACCCGGCCGGCGCCGAGGAAGGCCGTCACCATCACCGCCAGGCCGCAGAAGAAGGCCAGGCGCAGAGCCTGGGCGGCGGAGCCGGTGGCGGCGTCGCGACGGCCGGCCCCGATGGCCCGGGCGACCAGGGCGGTGACCCCCGTTCCGAGGCCGCCGAAGGCCCAGATGACGGTCCAGTAGACCTGGCCCCCGTTGCCGACGGCGGCGACGGCGTCGGCCCCGACCCGGCCCATGAAGGCCGTGTCAACATTCCAGACCAGGGTGTGGAGGATCAGCTCGATGATGGCCGGCCAGGCCAGGAGAAAGATCTCTCGCCTGAGCCGGTTCACGTTCTCGTTTTTGACGATGGTGGTGGTGGCTTCGATCATGGTATCCCCTTGGGTCTCTGAGCCGGTTTTGGCGCAACTCATTAATTATACCATATCTTCCGACAGTGACCGGACAAGCCGTCGGCCGAAATATCTAAGGTCGACCCGGGCCACCGACGCACTCAAGGGTTTATGGCGACCGATGAAGAAAGAACGAGCGAAACGAAATCCCTCAGGAGGGTTCCATGAGCGTTCAAGGGCAGCAAGATAGGCGAGCCTTCCTCACCGGCGCCGGGGTTTACCTCAGGCCGCTCGAGCGCGCCGACCTCGACTACGTCCGCCGCTGGTATAATGACCCGGAGACGAGGGCCCTGACCGGGATGGCCACCCCGATGAGCGAGGCGGCGGCCGAGGAATGGTACGAGTCGGCCAAGAATGATCGGGACCGAGTCTGGTTCATGGTCGTCAGCCGCGACGAGGACCGGGTCATCGGCGAGGCCGGGCTGTTGCGGATGTACCACCCCTGGCGGACGACCGACTTGACGATCATCATCGGCGAACCGGAGGCCCGTGGACACGGCCGCGGCACGGAGGCGATCAACCTCCTCCTCGACTATGCCTTCGGCCATCTCGGGTTTCACCGGGTGTCCATCGGCGTGGTCGGTTTCAACCAGAGGGCCATCGAGTTCTACGAACGGGTCGGCTTCAAGCGCGAGGGTCTCCAGCGGGACGGCTACTACTACAACCACGTTTTCCACGACTTCGTCATGATGAGCATCCTTGAAAACGATTTCAGGGCCCTGCGCCAAAAGGAAAGACCCCGAGACTGACCCCGGGGCCGCTCGTTGGTTGATGGTTTTTCATCGGCCGCTGTCGGTCGGCGGCCACCGTCGGTCTGAGCCGGCGCTATCACTGTCCGGCGGGGCCGGTCACTTGCCCGCCACGGCCTTGTCCGCGTCGGCGATCAACCGCGGCCGGGTGGAGCGCCGGGGGGAGGGTCACCCCGATCTCCTCACTCCACCTGGCGAACTCGGTCAGCACGTCGGCATCCAGGTGACGGGCCGCGTTGATCAGGTGGCCGAGGAAGTAGGCCAGGCATCGCCGCATCTCACTCTTGAGTTGCTCAGGCTGGGTCTCCCCGGCCCAGGGCAGCCCCCGGACCGCCGTATTGACCCATGTCGTTCCTCCGTTGATGGGTATGTTTGCCTCGGAGATTATACCACAACGGAGCGGTTCTTGAGGGGGTGGCGTCTTTGGCCGTTGTGGCGTCTTTGGCCGCCTTCTAGTCTGTCGAAAGTCACTGCGGACCGGCGGGCAGGGCTCTGACCGCCGGTCCTAGTATTTCGGGCTTGCCATTCCCGAAGTGTTCGGTTATCATCTAACTAGAAACAGAGTTCGATGGAGGTCGAACAACAATCGCCTATCGCCTTGAAGTCGACTGGGCCCCCGCCTATGAGCTGGTGGTCAGCCTCGAGGCGTTCACCAGCCGACCGCTTCACAAGGCCCTTGACGCCGGCAGGGGTTGGGTCGACGCGACCCGCCGGCGAATCGGCCCGCGGTTGCGGGCGGAGCTGGAGAGGGAGGGGACGCCGGCGGTACCGGAGCCCCGGCGGCCTGGTCCCGAGCCCAAGGGGGGCTGGGACGTCCCGCTCGAACTGCTGGTCTGGTTGTGCCCCGGCAGGCGGGACGCGGCCGGCTTCATCAGGTGGCTCGAGCGGCTGACCGCCGGACGCTTCTACGAGCTCTTCGCGCCCTTCGTCCCCGAGGGCGCGCCGCCCATCCCGGCCGACGCCACGCAGATTATCGGCGTCCTGGCCGGTCGCCTGCGACGCTGGAACGAAGCCTACTTCCGGCAGGTGGATCCGGCCCTCCTCGAGGGGCTGGCCAAGGAGGCCGCGGTCCGCCGTCAACTGGTCAAGCGGTCACCCGCCGGGGCTTTCGAACGGGCCACTAACGGCGTCATCCTGGAGCCGGACCCGGGTCTCGAACGGGCTGTCCTCATCCCGCAGTATCACTTCCGGCCGTGGAACCTCCACGCCCGGCTCAAGGGGGCGGTCGTCTACCTCTATCCGGTCGACGTCCTGCCAACGGAGCCGGGCCACCCGTCGCCGGACCTTCTCCGCCTGACCCGGGCCCTGGCCGACGAGAGCCGTCTGCGGATTCTTCGTTTCCTGGCCCCCGAGCCGCGCCCGTTCAGTGACGTCGTTCGCTTTATCGCCTTAGCCAAGAGTACCGTCCATCACCACCTGGTGGCCCTCCGGGCCGCCGGCCTGATTCGCGTCCACGTCTTTCCGGACGGTCCCGAGCGTTACAGTCTCCGCCCCGGCTCCCTCGATCGCCTGGAGGAGCGGCTGGCGGATTTCCTTGAGGAGTGAGCATGAGCCAAGAAACGCGGCCGTATGAGCCGCCGAAGGACGGGTTCCGGACCTTCCTCATTGTCTGGGTCACCCAGTCCATCTCGGTCCTTGGGTCTAACCTGACCTTCTTTGCCACGACCATCTGGTTGACCCAGGTCCTCTACCCCCGCCCGGAGCAAAAGCCCGAGCTGGCCTGGGCCCTGTCGGCGGTCAGTCTGGCCTTTGCCCTGCCGACCATCTTCGGCGCGCCGCTCGCCGGGGCCTGGGCCGACCGTCACGACCGCCGGAGAACGATGATGGCCATGGACCTTGTCAGTGGTCTATTGAGCGTGCTCCTGGCGGCCCTCCTTCTGACCGGGCGGCTCAACCTCGGGGTCCTGCTGGCTCTCACCCTGGTGGCCGCGAGCGCCGCCGCCTTTCACTCCTCAGCCTTCGACACGTCCTACGCCATGCTCGTCCCGGACCGGCTGCTGCCCAGGGCCAACGGGATGATGCAGACGATGTTCTCGCTCTCCGCGATCCTTTCCCCGGCCGCCGCGGCGGCCCTCATCTCCCTGCCGGTCCTGGCCCGCCAAGGGCACCTGACCGGTGGTCTTGGAGCCCGGCTCGGGGGAATGGAGAGCGGCATCCCGCTGCCCATCGTGATCGACGCCGTGACCTTCTTCGTGGGTGCCGTGACGCTGGTCTTCCTGACCATCCCCTCGCCGGTGAGGACCGACCTGAAAAAATCCAACGGGCGCTTGGACAAGAGCATCTGGGCCGACGTCAGGGAAGGGGCCCTTTACATCTGGCACCGTCGTCCATTGCTCTGGCTGCTCGGCACCTTCGCCGTGGCCAACTTGGTGGATGGCCCGCTCGGTGTCCTCACCCCGCTGATCGTCAAGTTCAATCTGGCGGGCGACTGGGCAGGGCGCGGCTTCACGTTCGAAACGGCCTTTGCCTTGCTGGCCACGATCAGCGGGTTCGGCGGCCTGGTCGGCGGCCTCCTGATCAGCGCCTGGGGCGGCTTGAGGAAGAGGCGGGTCTACGGGGTCTTCGTCCCGATGATCTTCAGCGGTCTGGCCATGGTCGTCGCCGGTCGTTCGTCCTACCTTTACCTTGCTGCCGGTATGTTCTTTGCCGTCAACCTGACCTTCCCGATATGTAACGCCCACTCCCAGACGATCTGGCAGACCCAGACCCCGCGGGAGTTACAGGGGCGGGTCTTTGCCGTGCGTCGCCTGATCGCCCAGGGCTCGTTGCCCCTCAGCACGGCCATGGTCGGCCTGGTGACCGGGCTCCTCAACCCGGGCAGGGTGGTCGCTGCTCTCGGAGCGCTCTTGGCCGTCTTCTGCATCGCCCAGTTCTTCAACCCCTACCTGCTGAAGGTGGAAGACAAGGCCTTCCTCGACCGGATGGCCGCCGGCCGGTCGGTTGCCCAGGCCCCGACGCCGGCCGAATGACGTGATCCTGCCAAGCGTTGGATATTGTCCACACGCTGATGGATAATACCTCCGGGTGCTCCGCCCAGAGGGCTACTCGTTTGGTCCGCGCCTCAGTCACCGTAGAGCAGGCCACCGACCTCGCGTAACGTGGAAAGGTCTGAGACGTCGTGATCCAACAGCGGCAAGGGTGACCGGAGCAGGCCGGTGAATCGAGTCTCGATCTCCTTGAGGTAACGGGCCTGAAGCTTGGCCCGGGAGGACAGGAAGCGATTACCCTCGATAACCTCCGGTTGGATGCATTGGTTGACGACCAGGGCCTGAACCGGGATGCCGAGCCGGCTCAAACCCTTGATGGCGCTGTCGGTTTCCGCAATGGGCAACCGTTCCGGCAATAGGACCAGAGTGAAAACGGTCGCGCGGTCGTCTCGCAGGACCTGTAGGGCCCGTTCGTAGCGCAACCTGTCTCGCTCCAGATGTCCGAAATCATCGCCGTCCAGGTTCATCAATTGGGCGAGCCGCTCGCCTTCCTGGATCTGTTTCTGGAGGAAACCGGCCCAGTCGAACGGCATGGCCAGTTCGCGCAACGTCTTGCCGGTGGGAGCCGTGTCGAAGATCAGGACCTCGCTGTCGGGCTCCTCCAGGAAGGTTACGAATTGGTCAAAGGTGGCCATCTCTTCGGCGCATGGAGTGCTGATGACGTCGCCGCCAAGCGCCCCGGTCATCTGACCCATTACTGAGTCCAACCGTTTCTGAAAGACACCCTTGGCGTCGTTCGGGTTGATGTTGAGCCCGCACAAGTTGGGTACCTCCCGGATGGGCGCCCGGACCTCCCCGCCGATCTCTTGGCTGAACATGGTTGACAGGCTCACAGTCGGATCAGTCGAGACGATGGTCGTCCTGTACCCGTGGTCGGCGAACCACACCGCCGTCGCCGTGGCCACGGTGGTCTTGCCCACTCCACCTTTGCCTCCGAAGAACAGATACTTGGTCCTACCTTGAAGAGCCGTGAGGCGCTGGAGTCTTTCGTTCACTTGCATCCCCTCCGTTTTCCCTTGTTTCCGCGGCCTGTCTCAGCGCCGCTTTGACCTTCGCCAATTCAGGTAGGCCAAGGTCGACAAGACTACCGTCTACCAGGATCGCCGGAACTCCCACCCGGCCTGATTGGAAGGCCGTCATCAACCGGGCCATCACCGCCCTCGGGACGGCCCCGAAATAGGCCGTGGTAGCGGGGATCACCTTCACCTCAATGGTCACCCCTGTCTCGTGGCTGGCTTGCTGGACGAGGAGGCGAGCCTGCTCATCAAAGGCGGCCATCCCGGGGATGCAGCAGCTTCCGCTGATGATGATGACGGGCACGACGGTACTCTTCTTGCGGAACCCGATCTTCATGGGCGGCAACCTCCATTCGTTACTTCGCGAAATGACGATACGTTGGTCTCAAAAAAGGGCCGCATTTCGGCAGCCCGGCTCTCGCCCAACAACCTGGCCTACTGGTCCCATTTCCCTGGGCAGCATCTGGTCACAAGATCGGCGAACCTCCGCGTCAGGATCAGAAGATTGGCTCGATCGGGATAGTAGTAGACCTCCTTTCCCTCCCGATGGGCCTTGAGCAAGCCCGCCTTTTTCAGAACTGCGAGGTGCTCCGATGCTGTCGACTGGCCGATTCGTGAATCCTCAGCCACCTGGCCGACCGTGCGTTCCCGGCCATCCACGTACAGAAAAAGAATCCTCTGCCGAGTGTCGCTGGCTAAGGCCTTCAGGAAGTCCTGGACTTCATCGAGGGTAGTCGACATGGTTCAATCGCCCCATCAATCGGAAGTTGCCGATATGATTATGCCCCTTCGGCGAGGCTTTGTCAAGGCATAGACCCGGCCACCGGCATAGACCCGGCCACCTGGGATTGCCGAAAGTTGCCCCGACACCGCCTCGAAAGCAGGGCCCCCCAGGGGTGTCGGACTTTCGCACCACCAGATCACGCAGGCGGACTGCCGGTCGCCCCCTTGACACCCCCGGCCCCCCATTGTACAATTGTACTAGGACATTAGGACAATACTCGCGAAGCTGCGGTGGGAGGGAGGGCCAGGGCTTGTTCCATATCGATCCACACTCGGGAATGCCCATCTACTTGCAGCTGAAGGAACGTATCCGGCACGAGGTGACGACGGGAAGGCTCGCCCCGGGCACCCGCCTCCCGACCGTGAGGGAGTTGGCCATCGAGTTGATGATCAACGCCAATACGGTCAGCCGCGTTTATTCCGAGCTGACCAAGGAAGGCTACCTGGAGTCCCGCCAAGGCTCGGGCACCTATGTCCGGAAGGTCGATTCCGGGCTACGCGAAGCCCGCCGGGACCGCCTTCACGAGTTGCTCAAGGAGATCGTCGGCGAGGCCCTGAACCTTGGATACTCCCGCGAGCGGCTGGTGGCCGCCCTGAATCAGGAGATCGACGAGGCCGCCAGGGCCGGGCCCGGCGCTCTTGAAGGCCAAGGACGGCCCAGCGACCCACACCGACCCGTAGACAAGGAGGGAAAGCCTTGAATTCAGCCGCTCCCCTGGAGACCAGGGGCCTGAAGGTCAAGATCTTCTTCGAGACCCGCCACCGGAAGATAGAAGAGGCCGTCCAGACTTGGCTCGACGGCGAGAAGGGTTCGTCCATCGTCGCCAT
>DASXUT010000094.1 GCA_036504675.1 Bacillota bacterium
TGCCGGACGGGTTGACCTTGCCGGAGGCCCGATCGAGCATGGCCGCCATTTCGGCCCTGGTCACCGGCTTATTCGGTTGGAAGGTGTTGTTGGCGCCGGTGACGATGCCCTTCTCGACGGCCAGGGCGACATAGCCGAGGAGCGATGGCGGGATGGCGGCGAGGTCGGTGAAGGTGAGGGTGGCGCCGGTGTGGGCCATGGCCTGCTCTTCAAGGCCGAGGGCCCTGATCAGCATGACCGTGACTTCGAGCCGGGTGGCCGGCTTCATGCCCTGCAGGGCTTGGCCGTGGCCGGTCTCGATGCCGCGCATGATCTCCTGGGCGACCATCAGGTCAACGTAGCCGCGGGCCCAGGAGGGCACTTCGTCGGCGTCCAAGAACGGGAGGGTCACCTGGAGGCTCTGGAGGGCCTCTTCCTCGAGGCCGAGCAAGCGGGTGATCATGATGGCGGCCTCAACCCGGGTGACCGGCTTGTTGGGCTGGAAGTGCTTCGCGTCGATACCCTTGATGAAGCCTTTCTCGAAGGCCTCCTCGATGATGTCGGCCGCCCACTCGGCCTCGTCCGAATCCTCGAAGTGGTGGCCCCAGGCTTTGCCGTGGTCACCATCGTGCTGATGGCCGTGGCCGCCGGTTTCCTCATTGTCGGCCGGACCCCACCGGGGGGAGGCGAGCGCTGGGGTGAGGCTCATGCCGACCAGCGTGATCGCTAGGACTAGGACAAGGCCCATCCGCAGGAGTCGCCTGGACAATCCCTTGGCTTTCATTACCCAAACCTCCTTAGCGTTTGACCGTTACGCTAACTAGGTTCGGCCGACTGGAAGCCTTTGTGAGGGTCAGGACGAGGGGGGTGGTCAAAGAAAGGCCCGCCGCCGGGGATTCCCAGGCAGCGGGCCTTGTAGGTTGACTCCGAAGAGGGGCTCACCGACCGTAGTAGCTGCTGACCCGCGGGTCTACTGGCCGATCTGGGTCGACAGTTCCTTGATGGCCGCCTTCAACTGGATGTCGTCGCTGGGGTCGCGGGTCTCGAACTGGACCTTCTTCCCCAGCTCATTGAGAAGGGACCCGGAAAAGCCTCCATTGACCGGCAATCCGATTGACTTCCGGAAAGACCGCACCGCTCGCTCGCTGGCCGCCCCGTAGGTGCCCTGTGGGTCGTCGACGACGTATCCCAGGAAGCGGAGAGCGTCCTGCAGGGCCGCCACATCCAGGCCGACGCTCCCGGACTTGAGGTCGCGCTTCCCGTCGAGATAGCCCAGGTAGTATGGGCTCTTCTCCGGCAGGGCCCGGTTCTCGGCCAGGATGTGCGGGGTGACCCCGACCGTATCAATGGCGTTCCCGGCCGGGCTGAGGAAGTGAGCGACGGTGATCCGCATGCCCGCTCCGTAGTACATGCCGATGACGTTCTGGACCGAACCTTTCCCATAGGTCCTGGTTCCGACCAGCGTCGCCACGCTGAAGTCCTTCAGGGCGCCGGCCAGGATCTCCGAGGCCGAGGCGCTGCCCTTATTGACCAGGACCACCAAAGGCTTACCCCAGGGCTTGGCGTCAAGGCTGGTCCTTGGCTTCTCCGTGGTGTTCCGCCCGACAATCTGGACCACCACCGCGTTAGGCGGCAGGAACCGTTCGGCCACGGAAATGGCCTGGTCCAAGGCACCGCCCGGGTTGTTCCTGAGGTCGAGGACCAGGCCCTTGGCGTTGGCCACCAGCGGGTCCTTGAGGGCGGCGTCAAGCTTGGCGGTGGCGTTTTCGTTGAACTCGGTCAAGCGAATGTAGGCCATCCCGTTCCCCAGGTCTTTGGATTCGACCGGATCGACGTTGATCACGGCCCTCGTGACTTCGAAGCGGATGAGCTCGGGGTTCATCCCCCGCAGGATGCCCAGTTGAACCTTGGTTCCGGGGGTGCCGCGAATCATCCCGGCCGCTTCGTCGGTGGAGATGCCGAGAATGGACTTGCCGTCGACCTCGACGATGGCGTCGCCGGGAAGGAGACCGGCCGCCTCCGCGGGAGTACCGCGGATGGGCGACAGCACGGTGATCCTCCCGTTGTCGGCGGTGATCGAAATGCCGATGCCGCCGAAGGAACCACCAACGTCCTGCATCAGGCCGTTGTAGGCTTCGGGGGGCAGGTACTCAGAGTAGGGGTCGTTCAGGGCCTGAAGGATGCCCCGGATGGCGCCGGCGAGGAGGGTCTCCCGGTCGACCTCCTTGTAGAATACGGACTGAATGTAATTCATCACGCCGTCAAGGAAGGGACCGTCCGAGGCGGGCCGATCTCCCGCGGCGGCCCGGCTGGGCGACAGAGCCACGGCCAGGCTGGCCAGGACCGCCACGATGATGAACAGGCTGATGACCCTTCGGATACGCTTCAACGTCCTCACCCACTCGAGCCTAAGGCGCCGGTAGGCCGGTATCGCCATGGCTAAGGTTTAGGGGGGGCCCGTTCAAGACGGACCCCCCGCAAGTCAATCCGTGAGCTGTCTTGCCGTCTTCGTCAGCCCGCCGTTCCCGTCCGGGGGATCAGGGAGAGCTGAGGTTCACCGTGATCCCGTCCGACAGCGGGCTGACCCCGATGCCGTTGATGACCACGACTCTGAATTCCTTGGAGCCGAGGGTGCCCAGGTCGGCTCGGTTGACGAAGCCGGTGAAGGTGGTGCCCCCCGGGGCGATGCTGCCGGCCGGCGTGGCGCCACCGGCCCAGGCGTAGAGGGTGCGCTCGACCCCATTCACGTAGCAGCGGACGGTCTGATTGGTGTTGCGGGCCGAGACGGTCACGGTGACTCTGGCCGCCGTCTCGCCGGCCCCGATGGTCCGGTCGACGCCCAGGTTATCGGTGACATCGATGACCGGCTGGGATGGCCAGGCGTCCGTGGCGATGGTCACCCCGACCCCGCCCGAGGAGAACGCGGCGCCTCTGACGATGAAGTTGGTCACGCCGCCCGAGGC